>JAQICP010000203.1 GCA_027858555.1 Vallitaleaceae bacterium | reverse complement strand
ATACAGCCTGCAATATATAAATCAATTGGTAAGTATTGATCAAGGCGATTGATAACCGCATGTGAATCATGATAAATACCGCCATTTAGTGTACAAGGTCCAAATGCAACCAAGTATTTCGGTTCAGACATCTGTTCGTATGAATAGATGATTCTTCTAAGGGTCTTCAGACTTAGATACCCTGTAATTAAAAGGACATCCGCCTGTCTAGGCGTCGCCATCGGTCCCATGCCAAGACGTTCCATATCGTATCTAGAAGTCATCGCTTGAGGCAGTTCAATAGCACAACAACCTGTACAATACATTAGCATCCAGATGGAGTTAGCTCTAAAGTAGTTGGCAATATTAGTCCAAGTCTTATTTTGCTCATCTTTAGGCATTGGTGTGAAATCTTCTTCAATTGTTTTCATTAATTAACCCCCCATCCTAAAAATATAATAAGTCCGGCTTGTAATAAAGCCAGCATAATTGGTACTTTGTAATAAAATGTAATGACTTGGTCTATCTTGAAACGGCCAAGTGTATTGGCAATCAGATTAGCCAGTGTATAGACTACGAAATATTTAGCAATGAATTCAATTACATTATTGCCACCACCTAAGAAGATGTTAACAAATAATGAAACTTCAACAAATACGGATACTTCATGCATAATGAATAACATACCCAGTTGCTTGCCACCATATTCAACCATTGGGCCAGAAGCAATCTCAGCTGGGGCTATGAATGTGTCAAAAGGTTTCTTGCCAAGCATACCCTGTAAGCAGATAAATGCAACCAGTGCTCCTATTGGTAATCTGATGATATTCCAGCCAAGGTCTTGTTGAATAGCCACTAGTCCTGAAATAGAACTAGTGTTATAAGCACTAACAAGTGCTAATATGACTACCATAAATGGTACTTCATAACCTACCATTTGTGATAATGCTCTCATAACACCAATACTTGCAAGAGGATTACCAGATCCGGATGCGCTCATGGCCATACCAAGCATACCTACTGCAAACAAATAAACGAAGATGAAGAAATTATCATAACCTTCAAATGCAATAATGTTAGCTACTGGCATAAACATTGCCGTTGCCAGTATGCCTCCTAGTGCCATCATGACACCAAAATCAAAGACCCAACCGTGTGTAATACCACGTTTTGACAAGGCTTTGAATATATCTCTAAATTCTTGATACCATTTTGGACCATATCGTTTTTGCATACGACCTATGATTTTACGGTTAACACCTGCTACAGATGTTTGTAAGGTGAATCCAAAAAGTGCAACGCCCATGGCAATTAATACATTTATAATCGATAATGCTACCATATCTTTTCACCCCACAATACTAGAATTATTGTTAACACAATGAATAGTGCTGTTGTTCCCGGTTTTGTTTTAAAGAAAATGAATTGTAATAGCCGTCCTAGGTCAACCACCCTCTGAACAAGCCCTTTATATAGTGCTACGATATCAGGATGCTTTTCATATAAACGCTCAATTGGCGCATAATAACTTTTCGCATAATGATATACATTAGGATCATATACAAATTCTGCTGCTGTATAAGTGTCCATCAAACCAACTTTTCTTGACTTTGAAAGACTCATGAAGATAATGAATGCTTTGACAAATCCAAGTCCGAAATTAATAAATACAAGCGTTGGGTCAAGTAGTCCATTATTACCCATAATTGCTGTATCCACTGTGGTTATGCCTTCAACACCCAGTTCAACTTGTATCTTACCAATGAAATTGAGTAAACCATTAGGTAATACGCCGAAGAACAATGAAATACCTGATAAAATAACCATAGGAACGACCATGAAGATTGGTGCTTCCTTCACATGATTATGCTGTGGTTTTAACTGTCCAAGGAAGAGTCCTGATAAGGGTCTAAACACATAAAGGAATGAACCGACAGAACCAAAGAATGCCGCTGCTCCAATGAACATCAAACCATGACTGGCTAATGATTGGAATAATAACCACTTGGATATGAAACCTGCCATTGGTGGAATACCAGCCATTGAAATAATGGAAATCAGATATACCGTATATGTAATAGGCATTTTTTGAATCATACCACCAAGTTCTGATATCTTAGTTGTGCCAGTCCTGTAGGACACAGCTCCAATTGATAAGAATGCTGCTGCAGATGCTATGGCATGTGCAAAGATATGCATCATTGCGCCAGATAAACTGAGTTGATCATTAAGTGCAATACCAACAATGATATAGCCTGCATTAGCTACAGATGAATAGGCTATTAGTTTTTTAGCATCGTCTTGTTTGATAGCCATTAAGGTTCCGACTACCATACTAATTGCTGCAATAATCAGCACGATATAGATAAGTATAGGTAATCCCATAACCTCATAGCTGTTTTTTAACACTTCATAAGTTGGTGCTATAGCTACTACCATTATTGCTATGAATGCACCTATCTTCACAAGACCACCAGAAAGAATCGGTGAAAATGTATCAGGCGCATTACCGTGTGCCATCGGTAACCATATATGAAATGGGAAGATACCGAGTTTAACAAAGGCTGCAATTCCCATTAATATGATAACCCATATTGCTGTTGTAGGTTCAGTTGCTAATTGACCAAGTACAAAACTGATGTCAAAGCTACCAAACTTCCCATACATCATAAAGATGGCATATAAGAATGCAAACGAGCCAAACGTACTCATTGCAAAATACACAACAGCTGCATTTCTAGACTTACCAAACGGAATGATAAACATAGAAGCAAATACTGCAATCTCTAAAAAGATAAATAGTACAATGAAATCCACTGCAAAGAACATACCGATCGTACCTGCAAGTGACAGTATGTATAACATATTATAAGCTGATGGATGTACTAACTTCTTCATCCAGTAAGGATTAAAGAATGCAACACAACCATAAACAATTAACATGGTCACAGAGAAGAACCAACCAAGTTTTGTTGCACCAAATTGCAAAATACCTATGCTACTTCCAGATGCAATTCCACTTCCTTCAAGCAAGAAAAATAGTAATGCTACCAGTGGACCTAGAATGGTTAAAACTGAACCTAACCCTTTACTCATTTTCGATACTACGTAGGTCACTAAACTTAACGCCATAAGACCTACAACGATCATAGTTATTGTCATTATTCTAACCCTCCTTCCATAGTAAATACCTGAATTTCATCATTAACGCTCAGTACATTACCGGCTTTTACAGATTGATTAATCACGAGGTCCGGGTAAACACCTGAAACCAGTAACATTAACCCTAGTATGATAGATATGGCACATGTGACAAAACCAACTTTTAATGAAAATGTCGGTTTTTCTATTGTCTCAGGTTTCTCGCCTTCTTCACCGACTTGCCACATTGTAACCAGTAGTCTGATGACATAGGCACTTTCAATAAGTGCTGCAATAAGTACTAATGCAGGAATCCACATATTGCTAGATTGGAATAATGCAATCAGTATATTGATTTTAACAAAAAATCCGAAGAATAAAGGCAATCCGATCAACGAAAGACTAGTAATGGTAAATGCAATACCCAGGGCTTTCTTGTTCATGAATATGCCTTTTAAATCAGCAATCTTATCATGACCAATTACAGCTGCTATCTTTCCTGAAACCAGATATAAAACGAATTTTGATATGATATTAGCAACTATGACCAGTACGGCAACATGATGTAAACCCTGCAAGAATAGGATCACAGCTAAACCAGATTGTGCGATACTTGAATTCAACCACACTTGTCTTAGATGCTTACTCTGAAATGCCATGAACTCACCTGCAAGAAGCGTAATAACCCCTATAATAGTCAAACTAGTCACCATTGTGCCAGATAAGTTGAGTACCCCGCCAAAGACACGACCAAAGACAACAAGCATAACGCCTGCATATAATGAGCCAATGAGTGGTCCTGTAAATGCACTGGCCGTTTCTAACACGCCTTTTACCCATCCGTTAAATGGCAGTAACTTCACTTCAACAGCAAGTCCTGCAAAAATCAGAAGATAGGCAATGGTTGGTGTAATGCTGCCCCCATCTATTAACCCGCTCATATCAGCCATATTAAGTGTGCCATACTGAGCATACAATATAACGATACCAAGTAAATACAAAGATGAAGCAAGTGTTCCTATAATAATATAATGAAATACTTTTAAAAATTGTTTGTCCATTGTCAGTAGAATAAATGCAGCAATAGATGCTATCTCTATAAATACAAACAAGTTGAATAAGTCGCCTGTGAGTAACAGACCATTTAACCCTGCACTAGCTACCAACAAAACAGTCGCCATAGGTTTAACAGCGCTTAAATTGGCAAGTACCAACACTAAAAACAGGACATTGACGATGATAATAAAGTATAAGTTATAATCATCAACTACCAAATTAATACCAAATGGTGGTTTAAAGCCTCCGATGATATAAGATTTCTTTTCAATAAAGAATACCAGCATACTACTAAATAATAAACCAAGAACCAAGAGTGGTACCTTGATTTTTTTAAGTATGATTGAGAGGAAGGCTAGTCCTAGTGGTATTGCGATTAATAATATTGGTTGACTCATTCTTCCACCCCCATTTCATTTAAGTCAAAGGTCTGGTGAGTGGCATATATCTTTCTAGCAAAAGCCAGTGATAACGCTGTCGTTCCCATACCTATTACAATAGCCGTCAGTACTAAGGCTTGTGGCAATGGATCTACGAAAATGAGTCCACTTGAATTATTTACTTCCGTTAATATTGGTGCTATGCCATCCTGCACATACCCTACCGATACTATAAAAAGATTAAGACCTATTTCTAATACATTAAGGGCAATAATCATTTTAATAATATTTCTTTTGGTAATCAGTCCGTATAAACCAATCAGAATGAGGATTAATCCAGCGATTTGTATCATGACGCCACCTCCTCAGTCAAAAATTGATCAATAATACCAGATACTTCTGAGCCTACTTTTAGACCGATCAGTATGTATACTATTGGTATGATACCAGCACTAACTAATGCGCCAACTGTGCCTGTTGGTAAGAAGTTTTCAAGGAAATATGTAGCCACAAATAAGCCAATAATTCCAATAAGTACATAGACTGTACCTGCAAGTGACTCCATCCATTTGAATGAGGCCATACGTGCTCTAAAGTTTTCTTCAGATAAGTACATCATTAATATGGAAGCACCTATGATACTACCGCCAGGAAAGCCGCCACCAGGTGATAAGTGACCATGTGTAAACATGTAAACACCTAAAACCAGGGCTAATCCAACAACTAGTCTTGCGCCTGTTTTTAATATTCGATTTGTTTTCATTTTAAATTGATATTTTTTAGTAAATCCTGCAAGCACCATGCTTACACCAATGGATGCTAAGAATAAAACAGTCACTTCTCCTAAAGTATCAAATGAACGATAATCCGTTACAATAGCTGTAACTATATTAGCTGAACCGTTCTCTAAATCTGTTGATTCCATATAGGTAACTGATTCATTCTCACTCGTGACACTTTTAGTAATATAAGCATCTGAAATACTGGTCTGTCTATTATCTGATACTGCCATGTCAAAACCATCAACATACAGGGATGTATACACAAAATAGCCAAGAACAACAACTAGTAATATACTAACTATTCTTTTCACTTAGTATCACCTGCTTTCTGATTGTCTTTTTTATCTAGTTTGGTCACACCGATTAACGTGAAGATGAAGAGCGCTGTTACAAGACCAGAGCCGATTACAGCTTCGGTAATAGCAACATCTGGTGCTTTCATTAGCACAAAGCCAAGGACAGCAAATAAACTCATCGCTGAAAGATAAATGACACTACTGATTAATTTTTTACTTTCAAGAGCGAGGATGCCTAAAATAATGAGCATGATACTAACTGCTGCAGTCATGATTGTATACAATGTCTCGTTAATTACCATTATGCTTCACCCTCCTTTTCAGGTGCAAAATCGGCATCGAAATCACCGGTTGTACCTGCATAAACTTTTTCTTTTCTTACATATGCAGCTCTAGCGAGTGCTGAGCTTCCTATTGGATTCGTTATTGCTATTAATACTATAAGAAGTATTAATTTAGGAAACCAACTTGGATTCACAAAACCCACACCCAGTGTGATTGAAAAAGCCCCTAGTGTAGTAGCTTTTGTTCCAGCTTGTATTCTGTTGAACACATCTGGCATCCTAAGTAAACCAAGGCCACCTAGTGCAAAAAATAGTGCGCCAAGTGTAATCAATATCGTACCTACTATACTCATACTTTCGCCTCCATATATTTTGCAATGATTATAGTTTCAAGAAATGCCAAAACACCATATACTATGGCAATATCTAAATATAAGACATTTTCAAAAAGCATGGCAAGTAATACAATCGTACCTGTAATAATAACATTCATTGTGTCTAGACTAACAACACGATCTAAAGCAGATGGACCTTTCAACAAACGTACAAATGAAAAAATCATGCCAATGGCAACAAAGCCAAATATAACGTATATCATCATTTAAAGATCCCCCCTAATATTTTTTCAAAATCAAGACTTATTTTACCTGTTTTTTCTTCTTCCACTTTAATCCAATGAACTAAAATCTCATCATCTCTGATATCTATAGACAAAGTACCTGGTGTTAAAGTAATAGAATTAGCCAAAGTCAATTTACCTAAGTCACTTTCAATTGCCGTTCTAACCCGCACAAAACCAGGCTTGATTGGTAATTTAGGATTTAGTACAATGACAGCCACTTGAATATTAGCAACTACTAGCTTGTAGATGAAAAGTGGCACATAGATGAAGATGAATTTAATAGCTTGAACCGGGAATAACACAGACATTTCAAAACCAAAATATTGATTTAAAATGATTGCCAAGATAATCGCTACGACACCACCGAGTATGACTTCATTGATAGCGAAGCCAGAAATCAGTAGCCAAACACCCCATAGAACAATAAATGTAGATATGAACTTCCTCATACACATCTCCTTTCTAAAATAATGATAAATCAAAAGTTTATTGTTAATAAATTAACTTTCAATCTTGTTAAAAATTGTCACATCCTCTTTACTTTAAAAAAAGATGAAACTAAGTAGATTGTAACAATAGTTATGCATATTGTTTTATAATTACTTTTGCAACTACTTTTGTAACTATTTCGTATATTTTGTATATATCTATATTACAATATTACAATCTGCGCACACATTTGTCAAGACTAACCCACAAGTTTTAAGTCAAATAATAATCTTGCACAATACACTAATAGAAGCCACATAAGTTCTAATACTACAACCTATCAATACC
>JAQICP010000184.1 GCA_027858555.1 Vallitaleaceae bacterium | reverse complement strand
TAATGTTTGTATTGGTTTATCTGGAAGTGTTAACACGCTACTCATATGATCGCCTCTTTTTATTAGTATATCTATTCTAACATAGCAAGAGGCTGTACTCAATCTAATAAGAGCGATTCCCCTAAAAGGTTACAAAATCTATAGAAGTTTATACTAGCTTAATCCATTTATAGCGAGTCAATTAGTCATACTGACTTAACCCTATTTATAATAAGTCAATTAGTTGTACACACTCATCCTACTTATGACTGACCTATCAGTTGTTCGTAACTCACCCCATACTTGTGAGCGATCTCTATGGCATAACTCTTGCCAAGTGGCTCTGCTCTTCTCATTACAAAAGAACCATGTGCCGCTTCCGATCCATTAACAAGACTTATAAAACTACGTTGGTCATCGTCAGTGGCAAGTTCTGTCACCAACTCATGTAAGTGAGTGTTATACAAAACCATACATTTCGTGTCGTATAAAGCCTTCATAGTTTCCTTGGCAATTACCAAGCTTTCAAGATGGCTGGTTCCGACGAAGGTCTCGTTCATCAACAATAAACTGCCACTTGTCAGCTTACCAAATATATCCGAAAACCGTTTACATTCTTCACCCAGCCTACCATACTGGGCTGAAATAGTCTCTTTAGTGGGGAACAACAAGTACAAGCCATCAATAGCCTTCAGTGATGCCGTTTTAGCGGGTATATAAGCCCCTAACTGACCCATTAAGCATATCTGTCCAATCCCTTGTGTGATGGTTGTTTTGCCCCCTCTATTGGCACCAGTGAGGATGAAGCATCTTTCACCTTCATCTGTAGCAAAGTTGTTGTATACCATCTGATCTGTGGTCTTTGTCTTAATCATTTTACTTAAGAGATTAACATTGCAAAAGGATGTTATATCAATGTGGTCCCCAAATACCGGCTTCGTTACCGGCACATTGTTATCTACCATCAGCCTAAAAAATTCATGTAGCATATTGTAAAAAGTGATGTCTTCTAGTACTTCTTCCATAAAGCTCAATAGGGATTGATTAAATAAATCACAAAACTGGATGAGTTGTTTTAATGCAGGTTCTAATAACTGCTCGAGTACACTTAGTTCATCCGTTGGAATCAAAGTCTCAGGTGCAAATATCCTGCGTGGTAATCGCCTAAGCATCTTAATGCCACCACCTATCATGCGACCGGTTTGCTTAAAAGCTCTGGTATATCTAAATGGCTGTTCATCAAGTGACAACACAATGGCTTCCACCGGTTTTAGATTTTCATCAAAATTCATGCCGATCTTGATACTCCTGACACGACCATCCATTTTTTTAATGCTGCCCATATCGTCCTTATAGTTAGTATAGATATCACTATATATGATATCTTTCAACATATCCCTAAACACAACCAACCCCTCTGATAGGATATTGTTCTCAGATAGATGCTTATAGAGATACTCAACTAGGGTCATGACATGCTCAGACTCTTCAATTCTTTTCAAAAGATTATATACCGTAGCATCACGTTCATAGGCAAACTTAACCAAGCTTGACATATAAGCACATTTATCCCCTGCTTCTTTAAATACATCCAGTAGAAAGTCATTGTCGATAATGTCCGACATAATCCCCTGTCTATACACTATGGTCTCTATATCGGTCGGTATGTTTTTTAAATAGGCACGATATTCATCTTGATATTTAGGTTTATATAGATTCAAAAAATCGTTCATATTAAGGTCATCGAAGTTCTGATCATCCATGACGAAACATGACTCTGCTCCCTTTTTCCAAAGTAGGCTTAAGTGATAGGTATCATTAAACATCATTTACCGCCTCCAATCGTTTTGATAACTGCTTATATGTAATCCCGAAATTCTCAGCAATCTTCATAGCATGGGATATGCCTTGGGGTGGTCCCACTTCTATGGTATAAGAATTGGTGTCGTTTTGGCTACCTGAGGTAATGCTTACAATTGGTGTTTCATTAACAATGGCTTCGTTAAAGCCTATAACCTGATCTACCAATTCATGGAGGTGTGTGTTATAGATCAACCGCACCTCTTTTGTTTTAGCCGCTTTGATCACCTCTCCTGCAATCGTTAGACTTTCAAGGTGACTGGTGCTTGTAAAAGATTCATTAAGTAATATCAAACTATATCGATCAGCCTTTTTAAATAGGACACTAAAGTTAAGGCACTCTTTACCTAGTCGACCCAAATCAATCGTGTCTGCTTCTAGCACCGGAAAATGGGTGTAGATACCATTCACCAAACTAATACGCGCCCAGGTTGCAGGCACCATCAGTCCTAGCTGAGCTAATAATTGAACTTGCCCAATCGCCTGTGTAAATGTGGTTTTTCCACCTGAGTTGGCTCCGGTCAATATAAATATTCTACCGTCATCATCCATCTTGAACTGGTTTAGTACGATATTATCATGACTGATTCTTTCAGCAAGATTAATATTGTATACACCCTTAACATCAAAGCACCTATCTCTAGATGGCAACAATGTGGGTAATGACATCGGTAGATGTGCTTTTGCCATCTGTTGTAACAATGTAACACTTGATTGATAAAACGTTACTTCTTCAAAGAGCGTTACAAAAGGCAGTGGGTCTATTTTTTTATATTTATTAAGGAATGTTTTTAAAACGCCATGATATGCCTTAAGGCCAAATTCTAATTCTTCTTTAAGGTCCAAGTCAAGATTCTTGACACTAAATACTGGTATGTATTGATTAATATGTTTACCAAGGAAAGTACCGTTGTCTTGAATTACCATGGCCACTTTTCTAAAAGCCTTTGGATATATACATCTGTGGTCAAAAAGGTTCGTAACTTGGGCTTCTACGGGACGCATCCCCAGATCCATATTAATGCTGATTTCTGCACTTTTTATCTGACTAAAAGCGTATCGGATGGCCTTTAGGTCCACTTTCATTTCCTTGAAATTCGGTTCATTAATGCTTGCTTCAACAGATTCATAGAGCTTTTTCAAACCCACCGACGTGAAGTTATACCCACGAAGGGTCCCTCTCAGATCTTCCAGGCATTGAATCGATTTTTCTACAATCTTGACCAGTTCCACTAAGAAATAGAAATTATCAGCTTCGTATGTAGTTTTCGTAAATTGATATACGAGAGTACAAAAGGCTTCTAGATTCTCAACCAAATAGTTGGTTAAAGCAGGTTCAGCCATAAGGTCTCTAATGATTGCTTGTCTGTAAGTTATGGTATCCATATCTGTACAAAGACGATTAATCACGGATAAGTTCACTTGACTCAAATCAGTAAGCTTCTTATAAAAGCCATGAAGACCCAGGTCCCCAATCACTTGCTCATCAAGTTCTTGATAGGTGGATGTTTCTAACCATAACAGACTGTTAAATGCCATAATTTCTCCTTCACACGCCCTTTATATAGTAGCTCTTTAGAATTACTGGAGATTATATACCTTGTTCTCAGATTGACTTACCCTTATTTTACCATATCTGTGTGAAGTCAAAAAGAAAATGATGTGAACGAGGGGTGTTTAATAGAAATCTCAGATGGCCCTGGAATTCAATATCATATGAGTGAGCCAGCGGCTTTCAGCATCAGATGCGATAGGTCGGAGATGTTCTATATTATAAACTGTTTTCATTGATTAATTGATTTCTTCTTTCTTTGATCACTATCTGCATTGCCTTCACCTTATCCCGATTCAGGTCATATTTGAGATAACATATGGTTGCGGCCGTAAAGCTCAGTATACAGCCAAAACCTACAGCTAGTCCTAGCATGGTAGTCGTTCTGCTAGCTTGCTCGGTAAGCTGCGAATCAAATTTTGCAATATCAAGTAATATGCCGAGAAACAAAATGGCAATAGATTGGGACATTTTATAGGCTAAGGTCAGTACGCCATAATAGGTGCCTTCTGAACGAATGCCCTCACTTAATTCCTGAAAATCAATGGAATCTGCAATCATGGATAAAGGTAAAGAGAACAATCCGCCTATACCGCTTCCTAAGATGACAGAAGTCAGATAGACCAATAAGCTATGCTCTACCACATATGCTTTCATGAGTACCAGTACCACAAAAATAACGCTACCCAGTAAACTCATGCCAAGGCCTATTAATACTGCAGGTTTTTTATCAACTTTTTTGGAGATGCTGACCCACATTGGCTGTGTGACAACAGCCAACATAAAGACAATGCCAATTGCAACCGCAGTCTCTTGATTATCAAGCCCAAATGTGTAGGTATACACATGTAAGCCTAGGGTACTTAGTAAGGCAGAAGATACATTAGTAAACAAATAAGCAAGTGCCACCATACTGAAATACTTATTTCTAAGTGCGCCTAGGAAGCTTGTGAATAACTTTTTAATACTTTTTTTATTTTCCAGATCTAACTTGGCTCTTTGTGTGAAGGGAATATATTTGAATGTACTTACAATACAGATTACCGCAAATACAATGGCGATTACCGTTGTAAACACGCCGAGATTGGTATAGGCTTCTGGATTGTTTTGACCTCGTGAATACTCAGCTGTTGGATTGAAGAATATGAATAGCCCCATAACCGTAGCAGTCATAATGCCCAGTAAGAAAAACATGGTTCTAAAACCCTGAATGGATGAACGTTCATTATAGTCTTCTGATAGTTCTGCACCAAGGGCTGTATATGGTGTTGTATAGATTGTAATAAAGGTTTTCACGGCAAGAAGTGATAGTACAATTAATAGATATTTCACGTACATTGGCCAGTTGGGATTAATGAACCATAACCCTAGATTAAATCCTGCCATACCGATAATCCCCATGATCAGGTAAATATGTCGCCTACCGAATCGCTTAGAATTAGTATGGTCAGATACATAGCCCATGATAGGATCCGTAAGTCCATCCCATATGATGCTAATACTAACAGCAAGACCGATCAACGTACCCGTTATACCCAGTATGTTAGTGCCAAAAAAAACAATATAGGTCGCTATGGTTTGTGATATGATGCCATAACTAAAGTTTCCCATACCATATCCAATTTTATCTTTAAGTCTCACATCCAGTTGATTAGTGGGCTTCATGGTTCACGCTCCGAGTTTTTAATAATCATACCATAAGTATCAGTCAGATACTATAAGGTTAATTTTTCTTTAATACTTATGTCCAATTGACCAATACGCTCTTTATACTCGTCTAAGCTATCTGGCCATTCTAACTTCTGGTCTAGTAGCAACATCTCAACAATTTCCCTTACGTAATTAATCTGTACATCGAAGTGTTCATCAAGTGACCGCGCGGTGATATCTAATATATGAATCAGCTTACCCCTGTCAAACTTATCTTTGATATAGACGATTTGGGTTTGCAGTGCCATATCATTATGTATAATCCCTGTGTCAACAAAGGTTTTAACAAGGTTTTTCATATAGCCAACGGCACAGTGTGTCCCTTGACATTCTCCACAATGAGCGATGCCTTTGCACAAATCATCCACAGAATGACTGATTTTATTATAATAATCATACACATTTTGGGATGTCTTCTGAAACCTGGTTTCTGTTGTTACAGTACGCCAAAGAATAATCTTTCTTGTGAGTAGTACGATTAGAATTAAGATCATAATAGTGAATGCTAAAATACTGATGCCATTCACCCATTTTGTCGGCGTGGCTGTTAAGAGTTTGATAGCACCAAATATAGTGAAGACCCCAACAGAAATTATTTTAAGGAAAGTGTCTGAAATCTTACTGCCCAGTTTACTACCTACAAATATACCAAGTCCACTAGTTAAAACCATCCCACTTACTGTGCCCATGAGAATAAGTAATGGATACACCGAATCAACAGAGAGCGTAATGGCAGTGAGTTGAGTCTTGTCGCCTAACTCACCAATAAAGAAAGCTAATGCTACCGTAATAATGGCACTCTTTTTAAGACCATCTTTTTTTGACCCATTCTCAATGGAAGTCTCTTCGTCATCTGCCTTTTCAAGGACTGTCCAAAGTGCAAAGCCAATAAAGGCAAAGCCTGCTATCATCTGTAGTATATAGGTTGGTATGAATCCACCTATGTACTTGCCAAATGCTACTGCAATACCCTGATTGAGTAATGAGCCAATGAAGACGCCTATGAGCACCTTACTGACTTTATACTTCATTGAAAACAACATGGCCAAAATCTGGGTCTTATCACCCATCTCAGCCACGAAGATTAGTAACAATGCTTTAATATATTCCGCAAACATAGGTTAACTCCTTAGATTCTTCTTCTTAGAATAACATCCTTATGTTAACTAGGTCAATAGAATTTCTTCATTTCTGATAACCAAAAGAAAAAACCAGTCTTACCTAGGCGCCGATATATTATTAGTAGTTACTAACAATAGTATTGACAAAGTATATTTACCTTGATAACATAATGAGTAATACATAAGTAACTGACCAATAGGGAGAAATAATATATGGCAAGACGACTAATTCCAAATCTAGAAGAAAAAATTCTCACTGAAGCAATCCATCTAGGTTCACTGTATGGTGCCAATAAAATATCCACCACAGAACTAGCCATGAACATTGGCATTAAAGAGCCTACCATTTATGGTCGTTATAAAACAAAAATGGATTTACTAACCAGTGCATACTACTTTGCAAGCACAGGATTCGAAGCCTCTCTTAGGGTTATTGATTGGGATAATATTCATGAACTAGAGGATTTCAACCATGTATGGTTTACTGTCCTTGATTATGCAATTAATCACCCCTCAGAAACAAAATATCAAGTATCATTTCGAAAATCAATTGATTATGATACAACAATGCAATCTGGGTATGAAGACTATTTTGTCATGATTGCAAGTAAAATCATGTCCCTAGATTCAGAACATAAGGAATTGCCTTATTTAGAATATCTTCGATTATGGGTATATTGGGTGGATATGACACTTAAGTTTTCCGAGCTTATCATTACTGGCTATCTACCTTTAAACCTAAGAACAAAAACACTTCTACTACAATTAGTTTTTGGCGAACACGTCGATATGTCTAATACTCATTAAATAACAAGTCAACTAAGATTTCACTTAAAGAAAGGCGTGATTTTTATGCACAAAAAGAGTTTAAGTCAATTATTAATATTCATCCTTATCGCTACCATGTTTGTAACAGGGAACGGTTCTGCATTAGCTTCAGACTATACCGACACAAATACACATTGGGCAAAAACATCAATTGATAAATGGTCTGCTAATGGATTGTTTCAAGGAGACAACGGATTATTCCGTCCTGACAACTATATCTCCCGTGGTGAAATGGCTGTAATTATCGACCGCATCATGGATTATCAAGATAGTGCAGAAAACACCTTTTCTGACCTAGACAACAACCTATGGTATACCGATGCCATATTAAAAGCTAATCAAGCAGGTGTTATAGAAGGTTCGAATAATCTAATTAGACCAGACGACTATATAACACGACAAGAAGCTGTTGTTATGTTGTCAAGAGCATTTGGTATCAATCCTGTCGGTGAAAATACTATATTTTCAGATGATAGCGCCATTTCAAATTGGGCAAAGGGCTATGTCAAAGCATTTTATAATGAAGGGTTAATCAACGGATTTCCTAGTGGTCTCTTTGCGCCTGTTGACTATATCACCAGGGCGAGTGTTGTCAAAATCATTGATAATTCTTTAGCAGAATGGATTACCATGGCGGCTGCTATTACAACTGATTTTAACGGCATAGTGGTTATCAATACCCCCGACGTTACATTAAAAGATTTGCAAATCGATGGGGATTTAATCATTGCTGAAGGTGTTGGTGATGGAGAAATTCATATGGATAATGTGACTATTACCGGTAATGTACGTGTACGTGGTGGTGGTATTAATTCCATATATTTCAACGACTGCCTTATAAGCGGTGAATTAACCGTTAATAAAACAGGTGGCCAGATTCGAATCGTTGCCAGTGGTACGACTTCTGTTACCATAACGACTCTAGCTTCCGGAGCAATAGTAGTAGAACAAAACCTAGAAGGTGGTGGATTCGAAAGTATCACTATTCCAAAGGAAATTGCAGAGAAATCAAGTATTATATTAGATGGTAATTTTGAAGATGTAAAAATTGACGCTGACAAGATCACTATCACCATACTTGAACATTCTATTGTTGACACCCTTACCAATAACGGTGATGCCATCGTTATTACGGAAGAAAGCACGACACCCTCATCTTCAGATGTAACCATAAATCCGGAATCGATTCAAATTAGTCCCATAGGTAATATAAGGGTAGACGATGAAATAATATTATCTGCCACAATATTACCGGCTAACACAACCAACAAAACTATAGTTTGGTCTATCAGTGATGACAGCATCGCTTCTATAGATCAAACCGGCACACTAACAGGTATTACACCTGGTAATGTTGATATTACCGGGACATGTTCCGGTTCTGTAATTTTTGATTCAATATCCATTGAGATTGTTGAAAAAACTGCCGTTACCGGGATTATTGGGTTAAATACAGCCGATGACCCTTCTGATATAACACATACAATACTGACTTCACCAGTTACCGTTAATAGATTCGTTTATAAGATAAACTCTGACGGTTCAGCGTTTAGCACACCTTTTGTTATGGATACCATAGCCGGTTATACAGAAATAACGGATACTTCAACCATATTAGAAACAACCGATGGTTTTTACATAGGTATATATGAACTTAATACCGATGATAAAGTCCTGAATTTCACACAAGTACAAGCGATGGTGAAAAACCATAGTATAACAAACGGAGAGCTTAACTATATCGAAGATCTATGTGTTATTGGCTTAAGTAGTGAAGATGCTGCTACTTTAGGTTATGATCAAAGCTACTCTCTTACCCGCAACTATAACTTGATGGTAAATTTGGATTTTGCAAACCGTAATGATTACAGAAACCCAAGTGCTAATATGGATAATTTAAGTGGTTGGGATTATGAAGATATAGACAGTATCACTGGAATATCTTCTGAGAAGAGTACAATCAACCTAGATGGATTCACTCCGATTGGTGAATATTCAGGCACTTTTAATGGGAATTATAACACAATAGATCATCTCTATAT
>JAQICP010000136.1 GCA_027858555.1 Vallitaleaceae bacterium | reverse complement strand
ATGATCAAAGATGTTTCAATTCAGGAAGCGCTTGATTATAAAGATAGATTAGAACAGATAGAAGGTGTCACGTCGGTTTCGTGGCTTGATGATATTGTTGGTAAAGACACGCTTATCAGCACACCACTTAAGTACATGGACCCAAGTATTAATGACCGCTATTATAAAGACGGTATCGCTCTGTTTTCAGTAGTAGTAGAAAGTGGCAAAGAAGGCACTGTGATAGAGGAAGTCTACACGCTAATCGGTGATGATAATGCAGCTCTTGGAGCAGCTATAACCAGTGCAGGTGCACAGGCAAGTTCAACAAAAGAAGTAATGAATGCCATGCTGATTCTTATTCCAATAATCATTCTAATTCTTATTCTAGCAACTGTTTCGTGGCTAGAGCCGATTTTGTTTATGCTGGTTATTGGAGTTGCCATTATAATCAACATGGGGACGAATATTATTTTTGGGGAAGTATCATTCATTACCCAAACAGTAAGTCCGGTGCTGCAGTTGGCAGTATCTCTAGATTATGCCATCTTTTTACTCCATAGTTTTACAGAGAAAAGAAAAGAATATGAACCAAAAGAAGCCATGTTTCTTGCCATGAAAGCATCATTACCTACTGTGGCGGCAAGTGCAATGACGACTATAATCGGATTTTCAGCGCTTATATTCATGCGTTTTGGCATAGGTGCAGATCTAGGTCTTAATCTTTTAAAAGGTATATCCTTAAGCTTTTTATCCGTCATGATATTCCTACCAGTGGTGACATTAATCAGCCATAACTTAATTGATAAAACCATGCATAAGGATTTTATGCCTCACCCTGGAAGAATCAGTAATCTACTGGTGAAAATAAGAGTGCCGTTTCTAATCCTAGCAGTACTTGTTTTAGTACCGGCATTTCTTGGTCAGTCTAAGGTCTCATTCTTATATGGTATGGGCGTTGAAACAAGTGAGTCTAGATCTTATACAGACCGCGAGGCAATTGAAACAGTTTTTGGTAAAGAACAACCACTACTTTTAATGGTGCCTCGTGATGGTGTCGCAAGGGAGTTAAAACTTGGTGAAGCACTGGGTGATATACCTCATGTGACCCAAGTGATTAGTTATGCAGGGGTGGTAGGCACGACTATACCATCAGCGTATGCCCCAGAAGAAGCACGTAATCAATTTTATTCAGACGCATATGCTAGGATTATACTTTATACGAATCTGGAAACGGAGGGAGATCTTACCTTCGAAACAATAGATCAGATTCTATCTACCACGGATAGTTTTTATAGTGAATACTATCTGACGGGTGAAAGTGCAGCGCTATATGATATGAAAAATGTGGTAGCAGTTGATATGGGACGGATTAACTTGATTGCTGTAATTGGCATATTTATTGTTTTAATGTTTACTTTTAAGTCCTTGACGATTCCGCTATTTTTAATTTTTACTATTGAGTCTGCTATATGGATGAATCTTTCGATTCCCTATTTTGCCAGCTTGCCTATAAGTTTTATAGGGTATCTAATTATAAGCACGGTACAACTAGGAGCAACGGTGGATTATGCGATTCTTATGACCCATAAGTATATAGATGAACGTCAGAAAGAGAGTAAGAAGGAAGCCATGTGGAACGCACTTAAAAATAACGTGGCAGCTGTGCTTATATCTGCATCTATACTGGCAACAGCTGGTTTTACACTGGCAGGAACGACTAATAATCCAGTCATCAAAGAATTAGGGTCTCTTCTTGGAAGAGGAACAGTTCTGTCTTTTGTAATGGTTGTTGCTGTGTTACCAGCACTTCTACTCACCTTTGACAAACTTATTCAGAAGACGACTTTATCACATGGTTTTTATCAAGAAACGGAGGACAAATAATATGAAAAAAATAATAGCACTTTTACTAATATTTGTAGTGTTACTATCAATGGGCATTAGCGCGGCAGAAACAGGGTACAAAGAAGAATCCATATACAGTATATTGAATCAGGACGGTTCTGTGAATCGCCTCTATGTGGTCAATGCGCTACATGGTGAAAGGACAGATTATGGTACTTATGGGGAGATTGAGAATCTGACTTCATTAGATGAGATTAGCATGGATGGGGACCAGATATCACTACCTGATTATGAGGACACGTTTTACTATCAAGGCACCATGGAGCAGGTAGAATTACCTTGGGAGTTTGCTATTCTTTATAAGCTTGATGGACAAGAAGTTGACGCTTCAAAACTTGCGGGTGCCAGTGGAGAACTGACAATTGAGATCGGCATTCAACAAGGGGACGTAGCTCAAGATACATTTTACAATAACTATGCCCTTCAGGTTGGGTTGACCTTGGCAGATAGTCTAAGTCAGGATGTGATGGCTGATGGCGCAACGGTGGTTGAAGCGGGTGGTAATAAGCAGATTGCATTTATTGTTCTACCTGGCAATAATGCGGACCTTACAGTAACAGCTAATGTGACAGATTTTGAGATGGATGCCATTACTATTAATGCTGTGAAAATGGTATTTGACATGGATGTGGATACCGCTCAATTTACTGGTCAATTAACAGAATTATCAGATGCGGTATCTGATTTAGATGATGGTGCAATAGGCATATTAGAAGGGTTAACTCAAGTTTCAGAAGGACTTAATGACTATTCTGATGGCATGTTGGCATACAAAAATGGTATGAATCAATATGCAGATGGTGGACTTTCCCTATCAAACGGATTAAAAGAAACGGCAACAGGACTGAGTCAACTAACAGGGCAAAACGATCTATTAAAAAGTGGTTTACTTGCCATGGAGCAAGCAGCATTTACTCAAGCCAATCAACAGTTGTCAGGCATGGGTCTTGAACTACCAACCATTACTACTCACAACTACAAGGCTATTCTTGGTGACCAGGAGACGTTGCAACCTTTACTGACACAACTCATACAGACATTACAACTAACGGGTGGCTTGACTGCGTATATGGACGGTGTGGGTCAGTTGGCGACTGGTACTAGCCAACTATCAGCAGGTCTTGAAGCATACGTAGAAGGGGGTATGGTTCTTGCTGAGTCTTCCAAAGACCTCTATGATGGTGCTGCCGAACTGAACCTTGGTCTATCAGCCCTCAGAGAGGGCATGGCTACTTATCAAGAAGGCACAGGTACATTTAAGGAATCCACTGGCAACATGGACGAAGATATGAATGATCAGATTGATGAGGCGCTAGGGGACTTTCTTGGAGACGGTAGTAAAACGGTCTCATTTGTATCAGATAAGAATCTTTCTACTGCTTCAGTTCAGTTTTTCTTTAGAACTGAACCAATTGAAATAGCTAAGTTAGTTGAACCTGCCAGCGTAGAAGAGGAAGAAACTGGCTTTTGGTATAAGATCCTTCATTTATTCGATTGGGTGGGTGATATATTTGAGTAAGCAGTCTCTTAAAATATTGGGATATTACAATAGCCTGTACCCAGACATGTTAAGTAGTCTGTTATCGTACACATAAAACAGCTTATAGTTATAACGATCTCAACAGCCTCTATCCATGACACTAAGATTGGTTGGGGCTGTATGATTTTGTGCCTATTATTAATTAGCCATCAATAGTCCGAAAATTAATATCAAGCAATATATAGTCTAGAAATTAATAACCTGCAAATCTTTATTAATAGAGGTTTGTGGGTTATAATTGATTACACTGTCACTAAGAGGCATATGGGAAACGGCACATATTTTATAGGAAGACAGCAGGAATGACTTCAACTTGTGAATACTACTCGATGGGAGGAAGACATGCAGGCACATCAATATATCTATAATATCAATTATCCATTTTATGAAAAAGAATTATGTGCTTTTGAGCTAAGAGCTCTGTTTGGTATAGAGATAGATGAAAAGGTTTTCTTCACGGAGATTAAAGTGAAACCATCTATAAGCCCATTTATAAAAAATAGACTTGAGATTATATATGAGGGCACAACCTTTGATGAAATATTAAAACAAATTACCACAGACAGCTTAACGGCAACTGATTTTATGGTGAAGTATCTTCAGCTAGAAAAGCTTAAAAAGTCAGATAAGCCAAATAAGATAAATGAGGTAGACAAGATAGATGCAGTAGATAAATTAGCGGAACTAGACAAGCCGGATTCAGATTCTAAGAAGCGAAGAGAACTATGTAAAAAGGTCGGACTTTGTATAGATGGCCATCCTTCCTACAAGACGCCTAGTAAAATTTTTGGTATAACTGTGTATCAGGGCAATTGGTACTTTGGCATTTTAACCAAGAGTGATAATATATGGAAAATGCATAATGACAAACCGTATACTTACTCTAGTTCCATCGGCATCAATACGGCAAAAGTGTTGGTGAATATTGCTGGTAAGGGTGATACGACCAAGAAGCTGGTTGATCCTTGTTGTGGTGTGGGCACGGTGCTTTTAGAAGGAGAATCCGCTGGATACCAGATTAAGGGCTGGGAGATTAACAGCAAGATTGCAGATGATGCCAGAGATAACCTGAAGCATTTTAATTATCATACTAGGGTTACTAATGGCGATATCAAGGATATCGAAGAATCTTTTGACGCCGCTATTATCGATCTGCCTTATGGTAATTTCAGTAAAACTAACCAAGAGGAAATGTTGGTCATCATAAGAAATGCAAAACGGATAGCTCAGAAAGTTGTGATTGTTTCATCAGAAGATATTACAGAAGACCTTGTAAGTGAAGCACTTAGCATTATAGATTTTTGTAAGATAGGGAAAAATAGGATTAGTAATTTCACAAGGTATATATGGGTTTGTGAATGATGATTTTTTTTGAATCTAGTCATATATATGTTACAATAAACTATAAAAATCAGCAGATATAGAGGTAGTATGATGAAATTCAGACCATGTATTGATCTTCATGAAGGTAGAGTCAAACAAATAGTGGGCGGTAGCCTTAACGACTCGGGTGCAAAAGAAAATTATGTGTCTAATTATGATGCAGATTATTACGCGAGCATGTATATGGAAAAGGGCTTACTAGGGGGTCATATCATCGCTCTTGGAACAGGTAATGAGGAGCAGATTAATAAGGCTTTAAAAGCCTATCCAGGCGGTATGCAAGTTGGTGGTGGTGTTAATCCTGATAATGGGGCAGCTTATATTAGGCAAGGTGCTTCTCATGTCATAGTAACTTCTTATATATTCAACAATGGTCAGTTGCATATGGAGAATCTTAAAAAGATGGTAGAAGCAGTTGGGAAAGACAAGTTGGTCATTGACCTTAGTTGTCGCAAAAAGAACGATCTATACTATGTCGTAACGGATAGATGGCAACAATTCACCGACTTTGAGATTAATGAAGATAATATCAGGTTTTTAGAACAATATGCAGATGAGTTTCTTGTCCACGCTGTGGATGTAGAGGGTTTGCAGAGTGGGATTGATAATGAGCTTCTTGAAATGTTAAGTAACTGGGTTAAGATTCCCTGTACTTATGCAGGCGGCATCACAACGATTGAAGATATGAAGAGGATTAAAGATAAAGGACACGGTAGGATTGATTTTACAGTAGGTAGCGCCATGGATATCTTTGGTGGGAAGTTACCATTTGATAGGGTGGTGACTTTTGGTGAAGTAGATTAGTATATTGGCACATTATTATAACAATATTAAACAAGGTGGTAATTAAATGGATAATCAAGAAGATAATAAAGAGCAACAACATAAACGACGTGAAAGATATAGTGGCACCCATCCGAAAACATTCAAAGAGAAATACAAAGAATTAGAACCTGAGAAATATGCCGATACGGTGGCAAAAGTTATTAGCAAAGGCAGTACGCCAGCAGGTATGCATATATCAATATGTGTTAAAGAGATACTGGAATTCTTACAGATTACCCCAGGACAGACTGGATTAGATGCTACACTTGGGTTTGGTGGTCATACCGTAGAGATGCTTAAGTGTTTAGACAATCAAGGCCATCTGTATGCACTTGATGTGGACCCTATTGAACTGCCTCGCACAAGAGCACGTTTGGAAAAAATGGGCTATGGTTCTGACATATTAACCATTAAGCATATGAACTTCTCAGATATCGATCAGATTACAGATGAGTCAGGACCCCTCGATTTTGTACTGGCAGATCTTGGCATCTCATCTATGCAGATAGACAATCCTGAAAGAGGTTTTTCATATAAGCGCAAAGGTCCATTGGATTTACGACTGAATCCTGAAAAAGGTATATCAGCTGCAGATCGGTTGAAAACTGTGACCCAAGATGAGTTAGAGGGTATGTTGTTTGAAAATGCAGATGAACCCCATTCAGCAATAATCGCTCGCGCCATTATCAATGAAATTAAAAAAGGAACAGACATTCTAACGACAACAGCACTTCAATCAATCATAACTGATGCCCTACAATTTTTGCCAGAAAAAGAAAGAGACGATGGCATTAAGAAATCCTGTCAAAGGTGTTTTCAAGCACTCAGAATTGATGTTAATAGTGAATATGAAGTGTTGTACGAATTCTTTGAAAAACTGCCTGACACACTGGCATCTGATGGGCGAGTTGCTATCTTGTCATTTCATTCAGGAGAGGATCGCTTGGTAAAAAAATCTTTCAAGCGTCTACTGAAATCTGGTGTCTACAAAGATATAGCCCCTAATTTTATTCGACCATCATCTGAAGAACGGAAGGTCAATACCCGTGCCCGTTCAGCAAAATTGCGTTGGGCCATAAAAGCATAGCAACTGGCTGTGAATTGATTATGAATAGGTATGAAGAGTAATCACGGAAGGCGAATTACTAATTAGTAGTTTAATATCTACGGTTGTCCGACAACGGACAATGATGTATAATTGTATGGAATAAAAAAACATCATCAGAAGGAGAGTTTATGATAACAGGTCATATCAAAAATGCTAACTTATATAAAAACATCTCAGCGAGCATTGGGGAAGCAATTACCTATATACAAGATAATGATTTATCAACTTTCGAAGTGGGTAAGTACGAGATTGATGGGGATAACTTATTTGTCTTGATTCAGTCCTATGCACCTAAAACAGTGGAAGCGGGTAATTGTGAAGCCCATAAAAATTATATCGATATCCAATATATAATTGAAGGGTATGAGCAGATGGGCTATGCACCAGTAGCAGATATGACTATAGTAGACCCCTATGATGAGGCAAAAGATCGTTTGTTTGTAAAATGGGAAGGTGATCTGATTCACTTTAAAAAAGACATGTTTGCTATCTTTTTTCCGCAAGACGCGCACATGCCTGGTATTAAAACTGAAGGTTGTGAATTGGTTAAGAAAGCTGTATTCAAGATTCGCGTATAAGGCATGTGTATTATTCTTTCCAAGTATTAGATGAATCAAGCATCTGACTCACAATCTGTTCGTAGGCAGCATGGGTATGACATTTTTTGATTTCTCTTGTATACTTGCCAACGGGATCAATGTGGACTGAATTATATACCCAGAATTCCTTCATTCGGTCTATTAGATGCCGGTCTCCAGAAAGTATGCTTTTGTAATGGGCATACACAGCGTCGTGAAATGCTTTCATCTTTGAGATTTTCAGATGAGTTGGCACTGGGTTGCCTTTTATAGCGGATGGTAGAAAAGGATCTCTAAGAGCCCCTCTACCAAGCATGAACTTGTTAATCGCTGGGAAACGTGCAGCTATCTTAGTATAATCAGCTAGGGTGAATATATCGCCATTATAAATGACTTCATGTTTAGACAAATCGTTAAGAAGCTCAAAGGAATCCAGATTAACAGTACCTTCGTATTTTTGTGTGCCTACTCGCCCGTGGATTATTACACCATTCAAAGGATAATCATTCAGTATGCGAATGGCGGCTATGCCTTCATCTAATAAGTTCAAACCCAAGCGCATCTTCACAGTTAAGGCATAGTTATTATCTATACATATGTCATCAAGAAATGATTTAATCATATCAGGATAGGGTAATATACCCGATCCTTTTTTCTTTTTAGTAATCATTGGATAAGGACAACCGATATTCCAATTAATCTCCTTGTAACCCATGGTCACAAGTGTGGTAGCAAAACTTCTGAAATCAGAGCTGTTATTGCCTATCAGTTGTGGAATTACATTAAGATTAGTATTATTGAATTCTGGTAGCAAGTCTTTAAAAAGTGACGCACTAATCTTGCTAGATTCCCTAGTAGCAATAAACGGGGCGTAATAGGTATCGATACCACCGAAATATTCGGCATATAGATTTCTATAATGTGCAATAGTCATGCCCTGAATTGGGGCTAAAATTAGTGACATATAGTTACTCCGCTTCCTTGTTGATGATCCAATTATCACTCTGACTGAGTATCAAGTCTTTATTACCAATCTGTCCGACTCGTAACACAGTTGCTGATTCAAGTGTCTCAAAAGGTACAAGTAAAGTGTTAGTATCGAGGTATAAGGTATCCATAATGACACCATCTATAATTACTTTGCTCCAGTCTGTAAAACTATCACCAGTCACGACGAGTACATCGCCTTTGATTTCTGCGTTTTCAATAATAATTGGTTGATAGCCCATTGTCATAGGTTTTATGGGGTGTGGATTTACACCAGCATAGACATTAAGATCACCGTATAACATATCATATTGTAACAATAGAAGCTCATCTTGATAGCTTGGTAATTGACTGCTTGTTTGATGAAACTTGGTTAATATACCATTAGCATAGCCTAAGCGTTCCATTACATAAGCACTTAGTTGATAGGCGCTCAAATCTTTGTCAATATCTACCATCGGGAAATTACCCCAGAGCACATATTCTGTTTGAAATTTATCGTTATTATCCAGTAATTCATCTTCAATATTCAGGGAGGGCAAGTGATCACCATATAATACGACTACAACTGGTTCATCATAATCAATGAGTTCAAGCAGCAAATCATTAATAAATGCATCAGTTTGATACAATTGATTGATATAGTATTCGTACTGGACACGTAGTATTTCATCCATGTCGATATCGTTATGTGACTCGACTGTTATAAACTGAGTGTCATCGACGGGTACATCTGGATATTTACCATGTGGTTGTACAGAAACAGTGAAGATGAAATCCTGTTCCTCACTGTAATTTAGCGCACCCAATATCTCGTCTGTTAAAACAGCGTCATTGACCCAGCCAAGTGGATTATAGGTCACATTATTCATATATTCTAAGGAGCTGAAGCTATCAAAGCCAAGCATTGGGTATACTTCATTTCTACTATAAAAGGTACTAACATTATTATGGATAGCATGATTATGGTAACCCAGTTCATCTAAGTCATAACATATGCTTTCTACGGTTGACTCTGTAAGAATCGTTTTATATGGGTATTCACCAGCACCAAAATAATCAAGACTCATTCCTGATAAGATTTCAAATTCAGTATTAGCAGTTCCTGCGCCAATGGTTGGGACAGTCAGAAAACCAGATGAAAAATCTTCCTTTAGCTGTGTAAAATTTGGCGTTGGGTTTTCAGAAAAAGTATAATCGACCAAATGATTCACATCAATAAATGATTCCAATTGAATCATGATAATATTGGCAGGACCACTTTGGGTAGGATACTGTTTGGCATACGGTGAATTTGTCAAAAAATCATTAGCCCTTGTGTTAATCATTTCCATCATAGTGGTATCAGATAGTTCAGAGGTATCTATGGTTATAGGGTCATCAATGGCTTGACTTAAGGATGGACTTGTATCCTGATCCATGGTTTGTAATACACCATCCACTATTTCAGGTGAATAGTCTTCAGGTTTATTAATGCCACGATCCACAATACTAGTAGCAAAACAATAGGCAAAGCCGTATGATTGAAATGCTTCAGCGATATTGCCGAAGTTATTACTTACTACATCCATTTTCATACTCACGTTAAAAACGATAACCATCAAAATGCCAGTAAATAGACTTGTTAATATGGCGTGCTTTAACTTAACCGCTACTTTTGGAAAGAGGCGATATGTATATAGAACAAAAATAATAGCTATCCCAATCATACCAGCAAACAAGATTATTTTGAATGTACTTAAGTACACTTTTAGTATTGTAGCCACAGATTGAAACAGTTGAAAATCAATAAAGGTCAGTGGTGTTGTCCTATAACCCAGCATAGTGAAGTTCGCCACGGATAATCCAATCCAAATCATAGAAGTCAGTAAAAAGAGAAAATATTTCCTTTTGAAAAAAAGGCCGACTGATAATGTCATTAATATTATTAAAAAGTTATAGATGAACATTAATGGATTGTCAGTAAAAGTTATTAGCCAGCCGAATACAGAACGACGGTTAAAAGATTCAACTAAAACTGTAACAATAAGAGCTATCAATAGAATCTGTTTAATCGGTTGTGCATCTACGGTCGCTGATATATGTAAGATTGATTTCTTTAAATTAGCAGTATATGAAATTAGTTTTCGTTTCAATTTTGATAACATATAAATCCTACTCTCTTGTATTAATCATCCAATAATAATGGTGATAGTTATATTACTAGATATACCATAGTCCAGAGTCTATACCTTGTCAAGAGAATGAATGGACTTAATAGAACTATTGGTCTATTTTTATTAGCCATAATTGCCTCCTTGAGGGAATCTCTAAAATTTCCTACTAATATTGTATAATGTAATGCTGAAATGTACAATCATTTGATTGGAAAAGGTAGCGTTACTTTACTATCGGATTTAAAAGAATAAAAGAATCCTGTTGTGATTTTATAAGATTTGATTGCTCTTATTCTAACATATCTTTTTAGCCGCAGATACCCCTTAGTTTCTTG
>JAQICP010000068.1 GCA_027858555.1 Vallitaleaceae bacterium | reverse complement strand
GAAAAAGAGAACTGCCCGGTTCTCTTTTTTGCTTGCAATCGATAACTTTCCATAGGAACATTTCACGCCTAAATAATTTCACCCCTATACAAGAAAGAAATAACGAAACTTATTCCTTTCTTGTATTTTAAATAAAAAAGGGGTAGAATATGATTGGTGGTATTTAGTGGTATAGGAGGAAGATATGTATAAGAATATTATCATTAGTTATGAAAAAGGTTTAATTGATATTAGAAAAACCATCGATGATGATCATGTTTGGGAAAAGATTAATCTCTATTTCAGATATATGGGTATGGATAGCAATAGTTTTGAATTAAAAAAGAATTATGAAAAGTCATTAAGGAATTTGAGAAATGCTAAAAGTAGTAAGGATCCTGATGTGGATATAGATATAGAAGATGTTTTCTATAAGATGTTTAAGAAATATCACCAAAAAGCTAAAAAAAAGCATTTGAAAGAATTAGGCATTTTATTTCAGGTGTTAACAACAGAGTCTATTGAAGTGAATAAAGAAATAATGCCAATAATAGAGTTTGCTATGGATAAAGGGATTCAGCTATATGCCATAGCAAATGGGCAAGCTAGTGAAATAAAGAATGAGTTAAAGGCTATCAATTTAGCAGAAGTAATCACTGATACTTATTGTTCATCCGTATCAGGTATTAAAAAACCAGGTGGTAAGATGTTGTCGGATTTGGTGTCAAATTACAACTTGAAGAAGAAAGAAACACTAGTTATCAGTAGCGATTATGATTTAGATTTAGTAGCAGCGAAAGCCTTGGGACTTAAGGTTGCGTTGCTTGGAGATGCCTCTGAAAACGAAGTTAATTGTGTAGGCGATGCAGAGCGCATCATAAAATTCATAAAATAATAATGGGAGCATCTATGACTAATATTAAGACTTACATTAAGACTATCATTATGAACATTAAAAAAATTAAATATAAAGCACTTATTTTAAGAAGCATAAAAGTGGGGTTATTTGCTTTTGTGGCGTTATTTATACTGAGTTTATTATTTAGCTTAGTGGTTAATATATTCTTTCTTGCAAGTATTAATGAGATTACTCAAGGATCTATTGGCAGTAGTGAACACATGACGTTTAGTAGCGTTCTAAAGACTACATCTTTTATTATGAACATATCCTTATTTAGTCGGTTGGCACATCTGAAGTTTGGGATGTTGATATTTGCCATTATCCCTTTTATCGCATTCTTTTTTGCAGATCGTAATGATAATAGACAAGAAGGTATTACAATCAAACATATATTCATCTATATCATATCTTCTGCGCTTTTTGCGATATTGGTCTTAGCAGAAGCACTTGTTTCAAAAGGGACGCTATTTGGTGTCAACATAGATTTCTTTAACTTGACGAACTTTATCAGTACTTTTTGCATAGCATTTTTCTTACAGATTGTTATAGGTCTTAATTATGACAGTCATGGCATTCTAGGTATCAAGTCAGCTAGATTATTAACAAGAATATTGTTTGGTATTGTTGGATTAGTTGCCATTGTCGGTATGGTTTACTTTATGAATAAAGAATCAGTTCCGATTCTATATACAATCATTGCCATTATATTACTCGCACCTAATATTGCCATATATGGTTTCTTTATGCTAATGGGTACTAGTGTGACCCTAGGGGAGTCGTTGGTATCAACATTGAATAATTATGGTATGGATATCACATTTAACGGGTTGCCTATCGCCATCAAATTGATAGCATTAACTATCTTTGCAATTGCCATATTGATTGCACTTTTTAGACTAGGGAGAACTCACTATCTAAAGGAATTAATGTCGCTTGCATTTAGTTTTTCGATTGTGTCGCTATTTGTAGCATTTACCACAACCATAGAGCTTGGCACCATCGCTTTCTTCAAAGATATCTCATTAGGCATTTCACTTATGAAAGCCTTTTTAGTACCGTTAATTGCCATCATTGTTATTGGGTTATTATTAAAATTAATCCGAGATGTGGTAGAGGTTTTGAAAGAGAGTTAGTCAGTCGGGAGGGTGGTATGCCAAGTAACCGTAGCTAGATTCCAACTTGACAATTGCACGAATATGCTTTAGACTATCCACAATAGATAGTAAGCTATACAAGTTAATATAATTGACGCAATGAAAAGAAATAGTAATTAAAGTGCACTTTTTCAGAGAGGAAATGGTTGGTGAGAATTTCCAAAGGACTTTAATGAACCTATCTTGGAGCTAGTATATGAAAATATACCGTAATCCTTACGATATAAAGGAACTGAGATTACTCTTATAGAGTGAACCAGGGTGGTACCGCGATTATTCGTCCCTAATATTTAGGGGCGTTTTTTATTTTACAGGAAAGTATAAGTTTGCTGTAAATAAAATGGTTAAATTGCGTGTTGCGTTTGCAGAAGAACACTTACAAAAACTTGAAGCATAGGAACAAAAAATCTTATTAACTCAACCAGAACTTACAAGAAAGCAGGTGTATTATGGCTAAAAAGTTAGTCGAAGCAATAACGTCAATGGATCAGGATTTTACACAGTGGTATACGGATGTTGTATTAAAAGCTGAGTTGATTGACTACTCAAGTGTACGTGGATGTATGATTATAAAACCTTATGGGTATGCTATATGGGAGCTGCTTCAAAAACAATTGGACCAAAGGTTCAAAGACACAGATCATGAGAATGTGTATATGCCAATGTTCATACCTGAGAGTTTGTTAGAAAAGGAAAAATCACATGTTGAAGGATTCGCACCAGAAGTAGCGTGGGTGACACATGGCGGTAGTGAAAAACTAACAGAGCGTCTCTGTGTTAGACCTACCTCAGAAACATTGTTCTGTGAGTACTATTCTAATAATATTCAATCATATAGAGACTTGCCTCAACTTCTTAACCAATGGTGTTCAGTTGTACGTTGGGAAAAGACAACAAGACCTTTCCTTCGTTCATTAGAATTTTTGTGGCAAGAAGGTCATACGGCACATGCAACGGCCCAGGAAGCTCAAGAAGAGACTATTAAAATGCTCAATGTATACGCTGAATTTTGTGAAAATGTATTAGCCATTCCAATGATTAAAGGTAAGAAGACGGAAAAAGAAAAGTTTGCTGGAGCAGAGGCCACCTATACCATTGAGAGTTTAATGCATGATGGTAAGGCATTACAATCGGGCACGACTCATAATTTCGGTGATGGTTTTGCTAAAGCGTTTGATATTCAATATACAGATAAAGATAATAAGTTAGCTTATGTACATCAAACATCTTGGGGTGTTTCAACTAGATTAATTGGTGGTATTATTATGGTCCATGGTGATGATTCTGGGTTGGTATTACCACCAGCAATTGCACCAATCGAAGTTATGATTATCCCTATTATGCAGAAGAAGGAAGGCGTACTTGAAAAAGCAGCTGAGATAAAAGCGGCGCTTTCAACCTTTGCCAGAACCAAAGTGGATGATTCAGACAAGAGCCCAGGATGGAAATTTGCCGAGTATGAGATGAAAGGTGTACCAATCAGAGTTGAAATAGGACCTAAGGACATCGAGAAAGATCAAGCTGTTATCGTTAGAAGAGATACCCGCGAGAAATTCATTGTTTCGTTAGGTGATCTCAAAGAACAAGTTAAAATGCATCTGGATTCTATGCAAAAAAATCTTTTAGCAAAGGCTACTGAACATAGAATCACCCATACATATACCGCAACCGATATGGTTGATTTTGCAAAAATTATTAAAGAAACACCTGGGTTTATCAAAGCGATGTGGTGTGGAGACCAAGGGTGTGAAGAACAGATTAAAGAGGACACTGGTGCTACGGCAAGATGTGTGCCATTTGAGCAAGAACCAGTTGGTGACACCTGCATTTGTTGTGGCAAGAAAAGTGATACTTTAGTATATTGGGGTAGAGCGTACTAGTATTAATCATCTTACATACTAACCTAAGTACTTGTTGATAAGGACTTAGGTTAGTTTTTTAAAGTGCTACTTGCACCAATTCTTAATTAGCGGCACGCTTAAAATAACTATTGACAATCAACAGTTCGAATGATACAGTTAGCTACAGGGGTAACTAACCAACTAACAGATGTTGGAGAATTTAACGAGGGAGGCATGACATGATTCAAGTAAAAGAATATACGAAGGTGTATCATTTATCTAAAAAGCAGATGAATGAGCAAAAAGTTAAATCTAATAAAAAAGTGGCTGTTGATAACATTAGTTTTGAAGCTCATGAAGGTGAAATATTTGGCTTACTTGGTCCTAATGGCGCAGGTAAAACAACAACACTAAGAAGTATAGCTACTTTAATTAAACCTACACATGGTGAGATATCGGTACAAAACTTCGATGTAGTGAAAGATGCTACAAGTGTACGAGGTAAGATCGGATTTCTAACCAATGAACTTAAGCTAGACAAACATTTTACTGCTAAGTATACGATGAGTTTCTTTGGAAAGCTTCATGGTATGACGGATCAATTGATTGAAGAGAGAACCAAGTATTTGTTTGAAGAATTCGGTATTACAGAATTCGCTGAGAAAAAAATCGAAGAATTGTCTACTGGTATGAATCAGAAGTTATCCATTGCAGTTAGTCTGGTTCATAACCCACAAGTGGTCATCTTTGATGAACCAACCAACGGCCTCGATGTCATCACGGCAAAGGCTGTTACAGAATATCTTAAAGTTTTGAACAGCCAAGGTAAATTCGTGATTGTTTCAACCCATATCATGACAGTTGCAGAGAAGTTATGTGACCGTGTGGCTATTATCATTAGTGGGAAAAAAGTAATCGAGGGTACAGTTGATTATATAAAAGCAGAAACTGGTACAGATGATCTAGAAGATGCATTCTTTAAGCTGTATTATGACAGTCAGGAAAGGGAGGCGTAGAGATGGTACTTGAGATTGTAAAAAAAGAACTGAAACGTGTATTTACAGATAAAAGGTTGATCCTTTCTTCTTTCATCATTCCTGCAATTAGCATATATGTCATCTATTCATTAATGGGCAGTATGTTAGGTAACATGATTACAGATATAGAAGAACACGAGTCCATTGTCTATGTTAAGGATGCCCCTGAAAGTTTTATAGCATTCTATGATGCTAATAAAGATAATTTCAATATGGCTTTGACATTTGATGGTTTTAACCGAGAAGCGATTATTACTGAGCTTCAAAACAAAGACGCTGATTTGTTGATAGAGTTTGACGCGAGTTTTGATCAAAAAGTGATGGATTATGAAACTGAGGGTGTATTACCTGAGGTTAAGACATTTTACAACCCAGCAGAAGAATATTCTAGTGAAGCAAGAAATACCTTTAGATATACAGTGTTATCCATGTATCAACAAGTTTTGCTTCAAGACAGATTTGAGAACTTGAATTACCTTTCAGCCTTTGGCATAGATACGACTAATACTAAGTCAGCAGTGGTAAGTGAAGATAAAGCCAATGCTTCCATACTTTCGCTGATGTTGCCTATGCTTATTGCAATCATGTTATTTGCTGGACCCATGGGCATTGGCATGGATACTATTGCAGGTGAAAAAGAAAGAGGCACCATGGCTACACTATTGCTTACACCTGCTAAACGTGAACATATTGCCCTTGGTAAGGTGCTTGGTCTTGGCATTATTTCGATTATCTCATCCCTGTGCTATTTTGTAGCAATTGCCCTATCATTGCCTAAAATGGCAGGTGGCATGACAGGTAGTGGCGGTGATGCAAATGTTAGTTTGAACGCACTAGGTTTCGGACTAGAACAATACTTAATGCTAATCGTGATTATGATTACATTGGTTGGTATCTATGTTGG
>JAQICP010000023.1 GCA_027858555.1 Vallitaleaceae bacterium | reverse complement strand
TTGCTAAATACCCTGTCTGGATTCTCTGCAAGGAATATGAGTAAATCATATTCTTTTGTAGTTAAATTGACTTCTTTATCTCTTATTGTAATACGTCTAGCCTCCGTATTGATTGTCAGACTTCTAATGGTAATGACAGGAGCACGCTTTTCCTTGATGCCCACTAATCTTTCATAACGCATGAGGTGCGCTTTCACCCTTGCCACTAATTCACTAGGACTGAAAGGTTTGGTTATATAATCATCAGCGCCAAGACCGAGTCCTCTTATTTTATCAATATCTTCTTTTCTAGCGGATACCATTAAGATTGGTATTTCCTTGTGTTCTCTTATACGTTTACAGAGTTCAAACCCATCAATTTCTGGTAGCATCAGGTCAAGTATGATCAGATCATAAGGGTTACTCCGTGCTGCCTCAAGACCTTTTCTGCCTGAATGAAACATAGTAACGTCATAACCGTTGATTTCAAGGTAATCTCTTTGCAATTCTGCTATAGAAACTTCATCTTCAATTATTAATATCTGTTTCTTCTGTTCCATCTGTTAACTCCTTGTCATCGCACTTAATCAAAGTAAACTCTATGGTGCTACCTTTACCATATTCACTAGTTGCCCAGATATCACCACCCAAATTATCAATGATCTGTTTTGCTATGGCAAGCCCTAACCCGCTACCGCTAACCTCAGTATTACGAGATTTGTCTGCCCGGTAAAACTTATCAAATATGGAATTGATATCTGCGTCTTCAATACCCTTACCATTATCTTTTACTGATATTTTTATGAAATCGCCATAACCTACGACACTAAAGTCAATAGATTGTTCTTGTTTGTCCATGTATTTTATGGCATTTTGAACCACATTAAGTATGACCCGTTTTAAATTCATGTGATCCACATATATTCTAGTTCCAGAAGGCATCTGAATACTTGAGGTAAATATAATGCCTCTTTTTTCAATATCAAAAGATATCTCTTCAATACAATCCTTGAAAAATGATTTGGCATCGATACATTTCATATCAAATGGCAACCGATGTAAGTCGAGTTTGGAAAATAGAAATAAATCATCAATCAACCGGTCCATATCTCTAGATTTGGTATAGATCACGTCTAGGTACTTATCCTGCTTATCCTGGGTATCAGCCACACCATCTCTAATACCTTCCACATACCCTTTTATTGAAGTAATAGGCGTCTTTAAATCATGAGATATACTTGAAATCAATTCTTTTCGATTCTCTTCATAAGCGACTTGCTTATCAATAGATGCTTTCAGTTCTCTTCTCATCGTGTTGAATGCTTGACTGATTTTACCAATCTCATCATTCTTTCTAATGGGCACATCCTCTTCAAGATTACCCTCTCTAATACGCTTTGTACCTTTGTCTAATTCTTTCAACGGCCTTATAATCATCTTATTGATAATAAGAAGCAAACCAATAAAAAGTAACAGGGTAAGAAACGCACCAAAAGTAAACACGCCGCGAATTGAGTCTTGACTAACATCTTGTATATTAGTCACATCTATAAGTGCATAATATTTACCTGTGGTTTGGTCAGAGAAAGCTAATTCTGAGTCGACTACAAAAAATGACCGATTACCATAATCCAGTATATTACTCATATCTTGATTGCTATTTAGGGCAATTGTCAAGTCCATCAGCTGTACTTTTTTCATGATATCTTCAGTGACGATGTAGTCAGATAAAAAAGTGATTTCTCCATCTATGCTAATGCAGTAGCCTATCTCAAGATCAGTAAGTCGAGTATTAAGTTCCTCTAGGTAACTTTCATCTTTAAAAATATCTGGTTGGTGTTTAGACAAGTAAGCTACATCCACATAGATATCTGCCCAATCTTCTAAAACATCATGGATATCCTCGTTACGCTCTACGCCTGGCATCGCTTTAATAAATGTATCAATCACGATGCCAACAATAGCAATAGAGGTAAAATAGGAGGTCACTACAGCCATAACAACCAAAATAAGATAAGATAATACCAGTTTTATACGTATAGACATGTAATCACTTCCTATATTTCTTTTGTGTCAAACCTTAAAATCCCAAGACTTATAAACATTATAATATAGGCTACCATAAACAGCAACATCTGGGTGGAAGTATTTGATGTTAGTGGATATCGATACCACTCCATATAACTTGTAGGCATAAAAATCGATAACTTGGCTACAAATAAACCAACTGTCTTAAGTGCCACATATAGAACAATTGAAAAAGTGAGTGCACTTGATGATGATTTAAATGAAAGTCCAATCATTGCCGCAAGGATACTGATTAAAATCAGTGGTATGCTTGTCAGTAAATATGCCAAAAATGTGGCTAAAAGTTGTCCTGTCATACTAGATACGCCAAAGAATATGGTGCCAACTGTCACGTTAACTATAAACATCCCTAGTAGTATTCCTACGATGGCAATAGCAACAGTTGTGATTTTTGCAAGATATACTCGACTACGGTTAATGGGCATTAACAAGGTATTCTTAATGGTTTCATTTCCCAGTTCACCGGTAAAGAGATCAATGGTCATCATTGTAACAAACAAGGGCAATATCAAGCCGTCCATCTGCTGTAATAACCAGGTTGCCAGTTCGGAAGCATTCACCACATGGGTTGAAGTAAGATTTTGAATAATAAAGATGCCAATAATGCCGATCACTGATAATCCGAGAATGATACCGATGAGCCATTTTGTTTTTCTTCTGTGAATTAATTTGTACAGTTCATTCTTAATTGCTACTTGATATGATTTCATCCTACTTGCCTCCTTTTTGCGACTGCATTAATATAATAATCCTCAAGATTAATCTCTTGCTTAGATACTTCAGATTTAGAACCCACTTCGATGATACGCCCTTCATGTAAGATGCCAAGTTGTGTATAGATTGCTTCAATTTCATTAATCATATGACTAGAAATCAATATGCTTTTACCGTACTTAGATGCTAGGGTCTGTATCAAGTCACGAACCTGTCTTTTACCTTCAATGTCCATGCCGTTAAATGGTTCATCCAGTATCAAGATAGATGGATCTCCTATAAGTGCATGAGCTATGCCTAAGCGTTGTTTCATACCGGTTGAAAATATCTTGACTTTCTCATCACGGTTATCTTGTAAGCCTACAAGTGCTAAAATCTCGTCTATGGCCTCATCTGCCAAATCATAGTAATTCGCTTTTAGTCTCAAATTCTGAAATGCTGTTAGGTACTCATAAGCTACTACCTTGCCTATCATACAGCCTACTTGACCCATGACAAGTTCCAGGTTGTCATTCGTACTTATGCCGTCTATGATGACATCGCCTGAATTCTTTTTAATAAGACCTGTCATTGCCTTCATGATAGTTGTTTTGCCCGCACCATTAGGTCCGAGCAATGCATAGATTTCACCTTTTTCAAAGGAAAAAGAGATATCAAACACACCTCTACCATTCCTGTAT
>JAQICP010000019.1 GCA_027858555.1 Vallitaleaceae bacterium | reverse complement strand
AACGTAGTTCATTTGGATCCCGAACTTGAGAAGATAGAAACTAATGCACAATTTGCACAAGTGATTTCACCAAATGAGATAATCGCACTTTTGACACTCAATATTAAGATTGGAAGAGTAGAGGGACTACTCAACATATGTATCCCCTATTTGTCAATAGAACCTGTTATTGATAAGCTGAATACAAAATATTGGTTTTCATCAATGCAAAAGAATAATGAAGAAGTATATCACGATATAATAGAGGCACAGATTAAATCAGCCAAGATTCCCGTCAGAGCGGTACTTGGCAGAACCAATATAACAGTTAATGATTTTGTTAATTTACAAAAAGGTGACATAATAAGACTTGATTCGAAAGTAACAGATGAAGTAGAGATTCTAGTTGGAAATATAGATAAGTTTAGAGCACAAGCAGGTGTTCATGATTCCAAAAATGCTGTTAAAGTAACTTCTATTTTAAGAAGGGAGGATTAGTTATGGATGAAATGTTATCTCAAGAAGAAATCAATGCACTACTCAAAGGTATGGATGACGATGATGATGAACCGATTAGTAGTATTAGCTTAACAGCTGATGAAAAAGATGCAATTGGTGAAGTGTCCAATATTAGTATGGGAACTGCAGCCACCACCTTATCTTCATTGGTTAATAACAAGGTTACGATTACTACGCCAAAAGTTGAAGTCACTACATGGGACAAAGTTATGTCTGATTTTGACAATGCCTTTGTTGCCATACAGATTGAATATAAAGACGGACTTGATGGTGCTAACTTACTTATGTTAAAGGAGCCAGATGTTAAGATTATTGCAGACTTAATGATGGGTGGGGATGGTAGTAATTTTGAAGGAGAACTCACAGAATTACACTTGAGCGCTATTAGCGAGGCTATGAATCAAATGATTGGTTCAGCTGCAACTTCAATGTCATCTTTATTCAAAAAGAAAATAGATATAGCACCACCAGTATCAACCTATATTGAAAACAAAGCGTTTATAGAGCCTTCAGAACTTGCTGATTTTGCAAGTGGGGATTTTATAAAAGTATCTTTTTCAATGCAAATAGGTGATTTGATAGATAGTGAAATGATGCAATTATACCCAATGAAATTTGCAAAAAGTATCTACGAATCTTTTAGTGAGACTACAAAAGGTGTTAATAAGGAAGAAGTAGACACTGAGACAAATAAAGCAGATCAAAACCAGCAAGGTATGAACCAGCAAGGCATGAACCAACAGGGCATGAACGAACAGGGCATGAACCAACAGGGCATGAACCAACAAGGCATGAACCAACAGGGTATGAACCAGCAAGGCATGAACCAGCAAGGCATGAACCAGCAGGGTATGCAAGGGAATATCAATCAGTTTAGAAATATTGATGTTCAACAAGCACAATTTCAAAATCTATCAATTGAAAGCATTATTCAGCAGAAAGAGAACATTAATTTGATTATGGACGTCCCTTTAGAAGTTACAGTTGAACTCGGACGGACTCATAAATCAATTAAGGATATTTTAGAATTCGCACCAGGCACTATTATTGAACTCACAAAGTTAGCTGGAGAACCCATTGATGTGTTAGTTAATGGTAAAATTGTGGCAAAAGGTGAGGTCGTTGTAATCGATGAAAATTTTGGTATTAGAATAACAGATATCATTAAAGAAACAAATGTGATTATCTAAAAAAACAAAGTTACTAAGATGTCGTGTAGAAGTTTTCTTAGTAACTTTTTTTATAACATATTGTTTGTTACATGTTAAACAATATGTTATAATAGCAATAAGTAAAAAACGAACTGAAGGAGAGACACTTATGGCAGGAAAGAATATTTTAATTGTTGACGATGCAGCATTCATGAGAATGATGATTAAAGATATTTTAACTAAGAATGGATATGTTGTAGTTGGTGAAGCTGAGAATGGTGCAAGAGCTGTTGAGAAGTATAACGAATTAAAACCTGACTTAGTTATTATGGACATTACGATGCCTGAGATGGACGGAATTGAGGCTGTTAAAGCAATTAAAGGCATTAATAGTAATGCTGATATTATTATGTGCTCAGCAATGGGACAACAAGCAATGGTAATTGAATCAATACAGGCTGGAGCAAAAGATTTTATCGTTAAACCTTTCCAAGCTGAGAGAGTTATAGAAGCTGTTTCAAAAGTAACGGGATAATAGGTGTATGATGTATCAACTTCAATTTTCAATTTTAACCGGCATCAAAGATGGATCTACAAGCAATATATTTGGCGCAATTGGTATTATTGCTCTGTTCGTAGTCATTCTTTTTGGTGCCTATTTTACGACTAAATTTGTCGCTAACCACCAAACTAGCCGTCTGAAAAATAATCACATCAAAATTATTGAAGCTATTCAAGTCGGTCCGGGTAAAACGGTTCAGCTAATCAAAGCAGGAGAAGACTTTTTACTGATTGGTGTTACAAAAGACCATATAACTTCTCTGAAATCAATATCAAAGGATGAAATTGATTTGACAATACAGGAAAATCAGGGAAAAAGCATACCCTTTAGTCAATATCTGAGTGCATTTAAGAATAAAAAAAATAAGGGAAATGAATAAAATTGGTGAGTGATTATGGGACATCGTGGTAAACGGAAAGTTGTCATTTTAATAGTAAGTTTTTTTTGTGTATTACAACTTTTCATGCTATTTGGCCAACAAACCATTTATGCTGAGACTACAGATACGCCAATTCCGATTTCTTTTGATTTATCAGTTAGCAATTCAGAAGACTCAGCTGATGTCGTTAGCAGTATTCAGATTTTAGTCATATTGACGATCATTTCCCTAGCACCTTCAATACTGATTATGACCACGTCATTTACTAGAATAATAGTGGTTTTACATTTCACAAGGTCGGCGCTCGGTACGCAACAGACACCGCCAAATCAAGTACTTGTTGGATTGGCTTTGTTTTTGACACTGTTTATTATGACACCCATATATTCTCAGATAAATGAAGAAGCCCTGCAACCTTATTCCAATGGTGAGTTAACCCAACAAGAAGCAATAGACACTGGCCTTGCACCACTTAGGGAATTCATGTTTAGTCAAGTTAATGATAAAGACTTAAGGTTATTTGTAGATATCGCACGAGTTGAAATCGTTGGCGAAGGTGATGAACTACGAGAAAGCATACCTACTACTGTTTTGATACCAGCATTTATCGTGAGTGAGCTTCGGATTGCGTTTATAATTGGATTTCTTATTTATATACCATTTATTGCAGTTGATATGATTGTAGCTTCCACATTGATGTCTATGGGTATGATGATGCTACCGCCAGTAATGATATCTATGCCGTTCAAATTGTTATTGTTTGTATTAGCCGACGGGTGGTCATTGATAATTAGTGAGCTCGTAAAAACCTTTTATCATGCTTAAGGGAGAGTAGGTGTTTGAATGAATCAAGATTTAATTGTCGATTTAGCTAGAGAAGCTGTACTCACTATCATAACAGTTTCAGGTCCATTATTATTAATTGCGTTAGTGATTGGTCTACTAGTCAGTATCTTTCAAACCGTTACTTCCATTCAAGAACAGACATTAGCTTTTGTTCCTAAGATAATTGGTGTTTTTATTGGCTTAATAGTTTTAGCACCTTGGATTATGAATCAAATGGTAGACCTAGTAAATAAAATATATACTAATTTTAGTCTTTATATATTTGGATAAGGGTGAAAACATTGGAACTATTAGTATCTGATCCGTATGCATATATTGATGTATTTTTACTTATTTTTATTCGTATATTAAGTTTGTTTTTAGCTGTCCCCATGTTCAGTAATAGGACCATACCACGGTTGGTAAAAGTCGGGCTGGCTTTTTTTATATCATTGATTCTTATTAACGTGGTTGATTTGGAAATATCGGTATCAAGTAGCGATTTGATGAATTACGCACTTGTTTTAGTTAAAGAGTTTATAACTGGTTGGTTAATCGGGTTTTCAGCTTACTTAGCCTACACAACTTTAGTGCTAGCTGGTCAATTTGTTGATTCACAGATAGGGTTTTCAATGGTTAACGTATTTGATCCGCTTAGCCAGATTCAAATATCAATAACCGGTAATCTTTATTACTATTTGGTATTGTTGTTGACCATAGCATCAAATGCTCATTATTTTTTCATTAGGGCGATTATTAATAGTTATGATTTTGTACCTATTGGGGGCTTGTTTTTATCACCTGATTTATATAATGGATTAATAGGTTTTTTTGCTCGGTTTTTTGGTGTTGCATTACAGATTGCCGCACCATTTTTCTTTATTATGTTACTCACGAATGTTGTCCTTGCAATTCTTGCAAGGACAGCGCCACAGATGAATCTTTTTGTTATTGGATTTCCAATTAAAATATTACTAGGTATGCTTGTGATGCTGATTACCATGTCTGTATTTGACAATATCAGTGAGATGATTATTGATATGGCTAAAGATTTCATGAATTCTACAATAAAAGGGATGATGCCATAATGGCGCAACTTATGAAGACTTCTGCTGACTATTATGGCAGAAAGCACCTGATTAGCATGAATTTGCAATTTTTTGCAGAGGATGGCGCAGGTGAAAAAACAGAGCAGCCAACATCTAAAAAGAAAGAAAAAGCAAGAGAAGACGGTAGAGTAGCCAAAAGTACTGAAGTGACATCGGCGGTTCTTTTGTTTACTATGTTTTCTGCTTTTAAAATATTTGGACCAGCTAGTGTTGAAGCAATGCTTGAATTAACAGGAGAGATGTATCGATTATTTGGTATAAAAACGATAGATGTTAATTATGCCTCGAGTATTATTGGTTATGTTGTTATGACCATAATAAAAATTCTCTTACCGTATTTCATTGTAGCCGTATTGGTCGCACTGGTGACCAATTTAGCCCAAGTAGGTTGGCACCCAACAATGAAACCTTTAGAACCGAAGTTCAACAAATTCAATCCCATAGAAGGCTTTAAACGTATGTTTTCTATGAAATCCATTATTGAGCTGATAAAATCTTTATTAAAGATAGCTTTTATACTTGCAATTGTCTATAATTCAATTAAGAATTATGAAGAACTCATATTGATGATATATAATTTACCTTTACTGGATGCATATGGTATGATTATCAATATATGTTTTGATGTTGGCGTTAAGGTTGGCGGATTTTTTCTAATCATAGCCGCTATAGATTATGCTTATCAACGATATGATCTTAATAAAAAACTTAAGATGACCAAACAAGAAGTAAAAGATGAATATAAGCAATCTGAAGGTAATCCGGAAATTAAATCACGTATACGTCAAAAAATGCGGGAAGCTTCCATGAGAAGAATGATGCAAGACTTGCCTATAGCTGACGTTATTATTACAAATCCTACTCACTTTGCAGTGGCAGTACAATATGATGTGTCTGGATTTGGTGCACCTATCGTACTTGCAAAAGGTGCGGATTTAATGGCTGCAAGAATCAGGGAAAAAGCAAAAGAATATGATATAGAGATGGTAGAAAACAGAGCACTAGCTAGAACTTTATATTATACTGTTGACATAGGGGATGAAATTCCACCTGAATTATATCAAGTTGTTGCAGAAATACTAGCGATGGTATATACACTCAGAGACAAAGCGAAAGAAGGTACTAGAGTATGAAAATCAAGGTAGGGGATATTGTATTAGGTATGTTTTTGGTATCGGCAGTCATAATTATGATTATTCCATTGCCTATAATTCTAATAGATATACTTCTAACTACTAATATACTTTTGGCATTAGTTGTATTATTCAATGCGTTATTTGCCAAAGAAGCTTTAGAAATGTCCTCATTTCCGACTATTTTATTGTTCTTAACCGTATTTAGATTATCACTGAACGTATCTACAACTAGAGCCATACTCACCGAAGGTGAGGCGGGAAATGTTGTTGCAACTTTTGGTAATTTTGTTAGTGGTGGTTCTAGTATTGTGGTTGGTATTGTTATGTTCATTATATTGGTAATCATTAACTTTATGGTAATCACAAAAGGTTCTGAACGTGTTGCTGAAGTAGCGGCAAGGTTCACATTGGACGCTATGCCAGGTAAGCAAATGGCAATAGATGCCGACTTGAATTCAGGTATGATTGATGAAAAGCAAGCTAGAGAGAGAAGACTCAAGATTCAGAATGAAGCCAGTTTTTATGGTTCCATGGATGGTGCCTCCAAATTTGTAAAAGGAGATGCAATTGCAGGTCTTATTATTACTATGATTAATATTGTTGGCGGATTAGTAGTAGGAAGCTTGATTGAAGGTTTGCCTATAGGAGAGGCCTTAACAAAGTATACAGTACTAACTATAGGTGATGGTCTTGTCAGTCAAATACCTGCATTACTCATTGCACTTGCTACGGGTATACTAGTCACAAAGGTTTCAGACGAAAAAGATGTCAGCATTACCATAATGGGACAATTATTTGCACTCCCTAAGGTGCTATACCTAGCAGGTGGTGTTATGATATTCTTAGGGCTTGTATCACCGCTTAATACGCTTATTGTATCTGGAGCAGGGGTTTTAGTTGTAATTGCTGGAAGAAACATTAATCGTGTCATACAAGTACAAAGTGTGGAAAAAGAAATATCTACAGAAGATGTTGAAGCAGAAGAAATTAGAAAACCAGAAAATGTGGTTTCATTATTACAAGTTGACCCAATAGAGCTTGAGTTTGGATATGGCATCATACCCCTTGCTGATGTTTCACAGGGTGGTGATTTATTAGATCGAGTTGTTATGATTCGTCGTCAGATTGCTTTAGAACTGGGAACAATTGTACCTATTATAAGATTAAGGGATAATATACAACTTAATCCCAATCAATATATTATCAAAATAAAGGGGACACAAGTAGCTGAAGGCGAGATTCTTTTCGATCATTACATGGCTATGAATCCAGGCTATGTGGACGAAGAGATTGATGGTATTGAAACTATCGAGCCTGCATTCAACTTGCCAGCCCTGTGGATTACAGAAAGTCAAAGGGAACGGGCAGAAATGTATGGTTATACAGTGGTTGACCCACCTTCAATAATTGCCACTCATTTAACGGAGATAATTAAAAAACATCTCGATGAATTACTGACAAGACAAGATGTTCAAACACTTATTAATAATGTGAAAGATAGTAATCCTACACTTGTGGATGAATTGGTTCCTAAGATTATGGGTGTTGGTGAAGTTCAAAAAGTATTAATGAATCTGCTTAGAGAAGGGGTTTCAATAAGAGACTTAGTCACTATTTTTGAAACCTTAGCTGACAATGCTACCTACATGCGAGTTCCAGACA
>JAQICP010000571.1 GCA_027858555.1 Vallitaleaceae bacterium | reverse complement strand
GATATGATATGTACAGGTCATGGACCGGTATTAGATGAGAATCCCAGGCAGATAGTAGAGATATATAAAGACTGGGCTACGGATACATTTCCAGAGAAAAAAACTGTGGTGATACCTTATGTGGCGGCTTATGGCTATACAAAAGCACTGGCAATGAAGATTGTTGAAGGATTAAAAGCTGCCGGTGACATTGATATTAAGTTGTATGACATGGTGTATGATGATCAAGCACAAGTGATAGATGATATCTATTATGCAGACGGTGTGTTATTTGGTTCACCTACCATTAATGGAGACGCACTGTATCCTATAATGGATATCTTAATGAAATTATCACCGATTATTCATCATGGTAAGCTGGCAGGTGCTTTTGGCTCATATGGCTGGAGTGGAGAGGCTGTTGATCATATTAATAATCGAATCAGAGATCTTAAGATGCGATTGGTTAAAGGTCTGAAAGTTAATTTTAAACCTAACGAAAACCAATTGGAAGATGCCTTTGATTATGGTAAAGAATTTGGTGAATATGTCCTTGGCACAAAGTCTTATGTGAATTTTGAGGAAGATATAAGTACCGATACTGATTATAGTTTAGATCACACGCCAAAATTATGGCGTTGTGTTATCTGTGGTGAGATTATAGAGAGTATCAATGCCCCAGAGATATGTCCGGCCTGTGGTGCTACAAGTGAGCAGTTTGAGATATACGAAGAAAAACTCATTACATATTCTGCCGCGGACCTAAGAAATATCGTTGTCATTGGTAATGGCGCAGCAGGCATTTCAGCTGTGGAAGCTATCTGGGAACGTAATGAAAATGCAAACATCACTTTAATTGATAAGGAAATATATACAGCTTATTATAAGCCAATGTTATCTGATTTCATAGCAGATACCAATGGTATAGAATCTGTATTTTTAAAGGACCTTGATTGGTACCAGGATAGAAATATTAATTTCCAAAGAGGAGCTGAAGTTGCAAAGATACTACCGGATAAAAACCAGATTATGCTAAGTACTGAAGAAGTGGTGGACTATGATCAATTAATTATTGCAGCTGGTAGTAATTGTTTTGTGCCACCAATCAAGAATGCCCATCTTAAAGGTGTATTCACTTTAAGAAATATGGATAATGCTATGGCAATTAAAGCAATGGCAGAAAATTCAAGAAAAGCGGTAATCGTTGGCGGTGGTTTACTGGGCCTCGAAACTGCAGATGAATTGAAGAAAATGGGTCTTGATGTAACTGTTGTTGAGATATTTGACCGTATATTACCAAGGCAGATGGATGATAAAGGGGCTAGAATATTCGAAGCAGGCATAGAGCGCACAGGCATCAAATTAATTAAGGGTGCTACAGTAACAGAGATTATTGGTATTGATAAGGTGACGGGTGTTAAAGTTAATAATGGCAGTACTTTAGTGGCAGATATTGTGGTCATTTCAGCAGGCATTAGATCCGAGACAACTTTGGCAAAAGACGCAGGCATCATATGCGATAGAGGCATCGTTGTTAATGAACGCATGCAGACTAATTTTGACAATATCTATGCTGCAGGTGACGTGGCTGAATATAAAGGTATTGATTATGCCATATGGCCAGAAGCAGTGGAACAAGGTAAAGTGGCAGGAGCTAATGCAGTTGGTGATAAGGCTATCTATGAGAACATGATTCCTTCTAACATCTTTAATGGTATGAAGATGAATGTGTTTTCTATTGGGGATGTGACTATTGATGAAGATGGTGACATACACTCCATAACTTTTGAGGACAAGCACAGCTTAATATATAAACGATTGATATTTAAAGCTAATAAGCTCATTGGTGGTGTGATCATAGGCGATAATAAAAAGTCAAAAATGCTTATTGATGGTATGAATATGGGCGCAACTTCAGATCAGATGAAAAGGGTATTTCAATAATAATCCTAAGGTTGCAATACATACAATCCAGATAAAATTTGCTATATAAAAATTACTATATACAAGTATCTATACATAAGCATCTATATAAAAGCATATAAAAGGCTATGAATGATGAATACTAGGTTAAAGTATTCACTGTTCATAGCCTTTAAAGTCTTGATAATTATCGATTACAGGGCATCTATACAACCTGAGTTCAAATGATAGATCATATCTTTTCGTTCCACAACAACTTGAATCTTTTCAGCTAAAGTATGATCTGATTTGATCATATTCAATAATTCTTTTGTTGGATTGATTGCTACAGGATGCGCGACTAAGTTTAGCATATCAAAATCACCGGCAGTATCACCATATGCATAGGAAAAGTCAAGAGCAATGTTATAGGAGTTAACAAAATCCTCAATAGCGATTTTTTTATTTCTACTATCCCACATTGGTTTGAATTCGCCTGTATAGCGCATGTGTTCGTCAACAGCATAGTGGGTGGCAATAAAATCTTCAAAACCATATTTTTTTGCCATGGCTTCGACTAATTCATAAGGCGCACCAGATACGCCGATAATCTTGTGGTCTCTTTCTTTATGCCATTTAATTTGATCGCGGGTGTAGGTGTAAACTTTATCGCCATTTTGTTCCACAACCTTATTGGCAATATAGGTAATCTGAGACACATGCAAGCCTTTGACAGCACTGAAGTATATCTCAGCCATTTTAATCAGGTAATCATCATAATCCCCGATGCGGCGGCTCCATCTATTATAATGTTCCTTGACTTCTTCATGATATACTTTGCTATCAATCATATCACCCCGTATCATTTTTTTGAACATTTGAGTTAGTAAAGCTTCTCTATATAAAGTGCCATCAATATCAAAAAATGCTGCTATTGTTCTCATAAGATTAACCTCGCATATCATCGATTTGTTATGATATCAGTATAGCTGATTTTTGCTTATGTGAAAAGGGCTACTAATCATTTAATCATCACAACAAACCTCGAATGATAATCATTATCCTTTACAAAAGATTATTCCCTTGCTATAATAACCATATCAGAGAGACTATTTCGGTCATCTTTGATGCATTACTTCAATTGACTTTGAAGAATTAATAATAGGAGGCAAAATATGAAACGATTAGTAGGCAATATAGCACCAGATTTTAGTATGAATACAGCATTAGGCGACGGAAGTGATTTTGGCAAGGTGACACTTGGTGACTACAAAGGTAAATGGTTGGTTATGTTTTTCTACCCGCTAGATTTCACATTTGTATGTCCTACAGAGATAACAGCCTATTCTAAACAGATAGATGCATTTAATAAGTTAGGCGCTGAAGTTTTAGCAGCCAGTGTTGATAGTGAGCATTCACATAGAGCATGGATTAATGGGGATCTTGGGAAAGTAAACTTTCCGATTGCATCTGATATGACGAAGCAGGTCGCTAAGCATTATGGCATACTTATTGAAGAAGAAGGCATAGCACTTAGAGGTCTGTTTATTATTGACCCTGAAGGTGTTGTTAGGTATTCGGTAGTCCATGACTTGAATGTAGGTCGTTCGGTTTCTGAAACTTTAAGGGTCTTACAAGCATTGCAAGCTGGTGGCTTATGCGGTATTGATTGGAAGCCAGGGGACGCCACATTATAAACAGTATCTGAAAACATAATGATTATTACAGATAAGGGTAAGTGGATTGACATTTACCCTTTTTTTGTTATAATCTAGAGAAGTTACAAGTAGAAAGGTGGCTATCAATATGATATATGACAAAGAAAGTTTACACAGTATATTGCCTAAGCAACCATTTATCTTAGGGCATGAAGAAGCCATTCATTCAGTTGTTCTCATTCCAATGGTTAATATTGAGGGTGAAGTTTATATATTATTAGAAGTTAGAGCCCCTCATATTAGACAGGGATCCGAAATCAGTTTTCCTGGTGGTAAAGTAGATGCTACAGACGCCCAATATGTGGATACAGCCATTAGGGAGACAGTAGAAGAGTTGGGTATAAAAGAAGAGCAAATAGAAATTATAGGTCAGATGGATTCAATCATCGGTCCAAACGGCATCTTTGTGCATTGTTATTTAGGCATGCTGAATATCAAAACACTTGAATCGTGTGTCTATAATAAAGAAGAGGTTAGTAAAATATTTCTAGTGCCAGTTAATTATTTATTAGATCATGAGCCCCTGATTCATTATATTGATGTGACCCATAAGTGGGTATCTGATAAAGCGGTCCAGAATATTGAAAAAGAAAAATTTATAGAAGCAACCACTTTACCAAAAAAATACCATCAACCTTGGTCTAGTGGCCAAAGAAAAGTATATATATATCAATATGAGGACGAAGTCATATGGGGCATCACTGCCAGTTTTTTATATGATTTTTCACAAAAAATCAAAGGATTACTTGATTAGATTACTGACATGTACAGGGTCTAATAATGGGGCAATAAAACTAAATGAATATTGGACACAAATACAGATACAAATACAGATACAAATACAGACACGAATACAGATATTAATACCGATATAGATATGAGTTGTGATATAAAAATGATATAAATTGACTTTTAATTATAATAAATGATATAATTACGCTCGAATTAATTGAGAGGATGCTAATAGATGAGTTCAGATAAAACGACACAAGAAGATCATGATATACAAGCAAGTCCAATTTTGAAAAAAGTTAAAATGCGGGCTACATATACGGCGGTAATGTTCATTATAATCATGGTCATACCACTTTTTTTTGTGCTTATCTTTGGACAGAATGACATTTCAACAAGAGAGAACAGAGCGCTTAATAAACTGCCGAATATAAG
>JAQICP010000525.1 GCA_027858555.1 Vallitaleaceae bacterium | reverse complement strand
AACGTATGCTTGACTTTTTACCCCTACTCATATAAACTTATTTAATTTTTATATATATAAAACTCGTATAAATCTGATAATATGGATCAGAAGTTTCTACAAACTACCTCAAATAGTTATAGGCTACGAGTTCGTTACTTCTATTAACTGTAACTTCACTTCTAACTATCGATATGAATCTGTTTATATGATTTAGAAGTTGACAGGACAAGTCTATATAAGTACATGAACTCTGCCGAGGCAGAGTTTTTTATTTGCAAGGAAGCGTGTCTTATAAACGTGTGGGCTTCTCTTGATATAATATGGATTAGGATTAACACTGGGGTTAAGACAAGATTAAAAATGGATTGAAGTACTGATTAAGCACTTAGTTATAGTACTTATTAACGTATGAGCTCCAACAAAAAATGGATAACAGGATGGTTTAGATGGTGTTACTATGGATTTATTAAAACAGAGAATTCTTGATGAAGGCAGAACAGTTGGAGAAGAGATTATCAAAGTGGACTCATTTCTGAATCATCAGATTGATGCAGAATTGTTCAGAGAAATAGGCAAAGAGTTTCACAGGCTTTTTGATAGTAAAAAGATTACCAAACTCTTAACAATTGAAGCATCAGGGATTGCAATTGCAACAGTTGCAGCACTGGAATTTGGTGTGCCTGTTGTGTTTGCCAAAAAGACACAATCAAGAAATCTGGACAAAGACATCTATACCAGTCAGGTATTTTCGTTTACCAAACAGATTACTTATGATGTGATGGTATCAAAAAGGTATCTAACGAAAGATGATCATGTGGTTATTCTAGATGATTTTTTAGCAAATGGAAAAGCAGCACTGGGTTTAATTGATATCGTAAGACAGGCAGGTGCTACAATTGAAGGCGTTGGCATTGTGATTGAAAAAGGCTTTCAACCTGGCGGTAAACTACTTAGAGATCAAGGGATCAGAGTAGAATCTCTTGCCATAGTCGATCGTATCAAAGATGGGAAAATCAATTTTATGAACTAGATATTATCATACATAGGCATAGAATTATGGTTGGTAATGTCTCAAATAAACATATCAAAGTGGAGGATTATTATGAAAAAAGTATTATCACTGGTTTTAGCGGTAGTTCTAGTATTATCACTCGCAGCATGTGACAAGGTAACTAAACCTGAAGATGTAACAGTAGGATTCATCTTTGTCGGACCAATTGGTGATGGCGGTTGGACTTATGCACACAACGAAGGACGTTTATATTTAGAGCAAGAATTAGGCGTTAAAACAATCTATAAAGAATCAGTGTTGGAAGATCAAACAGTAGAGCAAGAAATGCGTAATATGATCGATCAAGGCGCTACAATCATTTTCGCAACTAGCTTTGGTTATATGGATTACATGGAAAAATTATCATCAGAGTTTCCTGATGTAGCTTTCTATCACTGTTCAGGTTATAAAACAACAGACAATATGTCTAATTATTTCGGTAGAATATACGAAGCTAGATATTTATCAGGTATCGTTGCAGCTATGAAAACAGAAACTAACAAGATTGGTTATGTAGCAGCTTTCCCTATTCCAGAAGTTATCCGTGGCATCAATGCATTTACACTTGGCGCACAATCAGTTAATCCAGACGTTGAAGTAGAAGTTGTTTGGACATCAACATGGTATGATCCAGCTAAAGAAAAAGATGCAGCTATTGCTCTTTTAGATGGTGGCGCAGATGTGATTGCACAACATCAAGATACAGCAGGACCACAACAAGCAGCTGAAGAACGTGGCGCATATTCAATCGGTTACAACACAGACATGAGTGCTATGGCACCGGGTTCATACATGACAGCTCCTATCTGGAACTGGGGTCCATATTATGTAGAACAAGTACAATCAGTAATCGATGAAGCATTTGTTTCTACTTCTTACTGGGGTGGTATGAATGACGGTATCGTGGAATTAGCACCACTTACAGCGAATGCACCAGAAGGCGCACAGGCGGCAGTTGATACAGCTAAGGCAGCAATACTCGACGGATCACTAGTTGTATTTGCAGGACCAATCATGAACCAAGCAGGCGAAGTAGCAGTTGCAGATGGCGCTTCTATGGCGGATGGCGATATGCTTGGTATGATGTGGTTTGTTAAAGGTGTAATTGGTAGCGTAGAGTAACATCCATAAAAGGAGTTTGCCATGAACAATCAAGTTTTTGTACGAATGGAAGACATATGCAAAACTTTTGGAACAGTAAAGGCAAATGATCATATCAATTTTGAAGTAAATAAAGGCGAAATCCATGCACTGCTAGGCGAAAATGGTGCTGGAAAAAGTACTTTAATGAACATGCTGTCAGGTATCTACAAACCTGACAGCGGTTCTATTTATATTCATAATCAAGAAACCAAAATCGGTAGTCCAAAAGAATCTATCGAAAAGGGCATTGGTATGATTCATCAGCATTACAAATTAGTAGAAGTACAAACAGCAAAAGATAATGTTATTCTCGGCCAAACAGGGTCTATTTTTTTACGTCCAAAAAAATTAAGTGAGAAACTCACAAAAATCGTAGCTCAGTTCGGATTATCAGTTGAACCAGACAAGAAAATCTATGATATGTCTATCGGTGAAAAGCAATCGGTGGAGATACTTAAGGTGTTGTATCGTGGTGCAGATATACTCATCATGGATGAGCCAACAGCGGTTCTTACACCACAAGAAACTAAAAAATTATTTAAAATAATGAGAAATATGGCTAGTGAAGGTTGTGCCATTATTATTATCACCCATAAACTACATGAGGTTATGGAGATATCTGACAGGGTAACCGTGCTTCATAAAGGTGCTACTGTAGGTACCTTGTCTACCAAAGATACCTCACCAAGGGAACTCACAGATCTCATGGTAGGAAAGTCTGTGAATCTCTCTATTAACAGGCCTGAAGTTGAACGAGGTGAGGTCTTACTTAGTCTTCATCATCTAAATGCAATTGATAATAATAATGTGAAAGTACTAAAAGATATGAGCTTTAAGTTGTATAAAGGTGAAATACTGGGTGTAGCAGGCGTAGCTGGCAGTGGACAAAAAGAGTTGTGTGAAACGATTGCTGGATTATACCCGGTTACTTCTGGTGACATTATATATAGTGGTGAGAATATCGTAGGTAAAAGCCCTAGAGAAATCATCAAAAAAGGCATAGCAATGAGTTTTGTACCTGAAGATCGATTAGGCATGGGACTTGTGGCATCTATGGATATGATCGATAATTATCTATTGAAAGAACATCACAATCAAAAAGGGTTTATGATTAAAAGGGGACCAATTGAAAAGGTATGTGAACGGATGGTTGAGCAATTGGAGATTAAGACACCTAGCGTTCATCATCCAGTAAAACAACTATCTGGTGGTAATATCCAGAAAGTATTGATCGGTCGTGAAATAGATTCTAACCCACAGGTACTCGTTACGGCCTATGTGGTCAGAGGACTGGATATCGGAGCTTCACATACCATATATGATCTCTTAAATGAAGAGAAGAAAAAAGGTGTCGGCATATTATTTATTGGCGAAGACTTAGATGTATTACTGGAATTATGCGACAGAATTGTCGTATTATGCCAAGGTGAGATTACAGGGGTTGTAAGAGCCAAAGATACAACAAAAGAAGAAGTTGGTTATATGATGGCTGGTGAGCGTATAGAAGGGCAGGTGGTTGCTTTATGAGAATGATCAAAAGAACAGATATGACCAAACGTAAAGCTATCAAGATCAGAACGGTTGCCATTATCGCTGCCATATTGGTCACTTCCGTATTCATCGGTTCAATAGGGCATAATCCTTTTAAAGTATATATTTCCATGATCGAGGGGGCCTTTGGTTCGGGTTATCGTATCAGAGATACCCTGACCATTACAATTCCACTGATCGTGACCTCTATTGGCATCATGATAGCCTTTAAGATGAAGTTCTGGAATATCGGTGCAGAAGGTCAAATTATAGTAGGTGCCTTATTTGCCAGTTATTTTGCGCTGAATTTCAGCTACTTACCTAAGGTTGTCTTATTGCCACTTATGTTTATTGCAGGTTTTATCGGCGGTGGTCTTTGGGCGCTCATACCGACTTTCTTCAAAGTGCAGTTTGGTACGAACGAAACCATATTCACCTTAATGATGAATTATGTAGCCCTTAAATGGGTCACTTATCTACAATACGGTCCATGGAAAGATCCAGCTTCTATGGGATTTCCTAAGATTGCTAATTTTGAAGATTCGGCTTTATTACCTAAGCTTTTTGGTATACACATTGGGTGGGTGATTGCCGTCATATTAATTATCATCATCACATTTATGATGAATAAAACCAAACAAGGTTATGAAATCAGTGTGGTTGGTGAAAGTGTAGACACTGCAAACTATGCCGGTATGAATGTTAAAAAAATCATTTTATCCGCACTTTTTGTCAGCGGTGGTATTGCAGGATTGGTGGGCATGATGCAGGTATCAGGTGTGAATCAGACCTTGACCACTCAAGTAGCTGCAGGTTATGGTTATATAGCTATTATTACGGCTTGGTTATCAGGACTTAAACCGGCTATCATATTACCAGTCTCCCTATTATTTGCGGTTATGATTAAAGGCGGTAGTTTTATTGAAACGGCCTATCAGATACCCCAAGCAGCATCAGATATCTTGCAAAGTGTTATATTATTCTTTGTTATAGGTAGTGAGTTCTTTATTCAGTATAAATTGATCATGAACAAGCGTTCAAAGAAAGAGGTGGCATAATGACGACATTTTTAGTTGCCATGGTTATTGCTGGCACCCCTTTGTTATTTGCAACCCTTGGCGAACTACTCACTGAAAAGTCGGGTAATCTTAACCTTGGTGTTGAAGGTATGATGTTAATCGGCGCAGTAGCAGGTTTTGGGGCAGGGTACACTACAGGCAATCCTTTGTTAGCCATTATGGGCGCAGCACTAGCAGGTGGTCTTGCCGCCTTGATCTACGCATTTTTGACGGTTACACTTAGAGCCAATCAAGTCGTGTCAGGTCTGGCACTCACCATATTTGGTGCTGGTGTATCCAGTTTTGTGGGTACTAATTTTATTGGCAAGAAGATGCCAGTTGAAGTCATCAGTGCATTTGTGAAGATTAAGATTCCCTTACTTGGGGATATTCCAGTGATTGGCGATGTGCTATTTAATCAAGATTATTTTGTCTATATGGGTTATATGATCGCAATCGTAATCGGAATCTATCTATATAACACAAGATTCGGTCTTAGCCTTAGAGCAATAGGCGAAAATCCAAGTGCGGCTGATTCTTCAGGTATTAATGTCACCGTCTATAAATATGTGCATATCATAGTAGGTGGTGCATTATGTGGCATGGGTGGGGCGTATCTAGCCGTAGTGGCAGTACCACAATGGCAAGACAATATTACCGCTGGTCGTGGTTGGATTGCCATTGCACTAGTCATATTTGTAAAATGGAACCCGTACCTGGCCATATTTGGTTCATACCTTTTTGGTGGTCTTAGTATCATAGGGTTTAGGTTGCAGCATCTGAATATATCACCACAATTTTTTGATGCCCTACCTTATCTAGTAACAATTGTTGTACTAGTCATCAGTTCTATAAGGAAGTCAAAAGAAGACTCACCACCTAAAGGATTGGGTGAACCTTATTTCAGGGAAGAACGATAGGTAGCTATCAACTTAAGTTCAGAAAATAAGAGATATGAGTATTGGCAGTATTAATTCAATCAGACTAATAAAAAAGACTTTAATCATTGAACTACCCCCAAAGTTAGACCTAAAAATCTAACATATAGGAGGTCACCTCATTGATTAGAGTCTTTTTCTGCAGTTTATGCAATCCTTATCAAAACGAAGGGTTTCTCATCGCAAACAATCTCTGTACGAAAAAATTCGAACTAAAGGTTTCCTTTGTTCTTGCATTTCTATATGTCAATCTCGATATATTCAATATGTTCAGCATCTTGACCGAAGGGGAGCATAGCCAGTAGCTTGCCTCCAGGTCCCATTGCTATGGAGTTACCAATACACAACCAGTCCTTCCAAGCACCTTTTGGAATCATACCCACATTACTGACCGCTATAATATGAATATAATACTTTGTGGTTAGTTTGCTATATGGTTCTAGCCATTCCTTGCCGTAGGGTGTCCTCTCCTGGTCGAAATCAGGCGGAACCGCCCATGCACTTGGTGACAGGATCATATCAGCACCCATGGTGGCCAAAGCTTCAGATAGGTGACTGGTTTCTTCCAGATTATCAGCACATATGGCCAGTCCTATTTTACCAAATCGAGTGGTGGTGACGGATAGAGAATTACCCACACTGCAAAAACCTTCCACATCTTTTAGTATATTGATTTTACGATGCCGTGCTAGAATCTTACCTTGATCAGAAATCAGTAAGGCAGCATTATAAGTATCGACACCTGATTTTTCAGTGAGGCCAACAACAATATGGATATCATGCACCCTCGCAAGGTTACAAAAATAGTCACTGCTAGCACCAGGAATTGTTTGCGCATTAAAATAAGCATTAGCATTAGACCAACCAAGGTCTAGGCATTCTGGTAATAGTGCAATATCACAGCTGTTAGATTTTGCCTCTATTATATATTGCTCAGCCAGTCTTAGATTGCGGTTAATATCATCAAATACAACAGGCATCTGAATCATAGCTATCTTACATCTTTTCATAGGCACACTCCTTATATAGACATTTTATAGGATTACATTAAAAAAAGCAAAGTAATGATTAAATCCTAACAAATCGCAACATTGTCATAAAAACCTAGCAACACTCTCAATGAAATAAATGAGGCTAATTGATATACTATATGTAAAGTATAACGGATTAATAATAGGAGGTATAAAAAGTGAAAAAAGTATGTTGTGTTGGTATAGCCGTTGCAGATGTGGTTGCCAGTCCAATTAATGTCATGCCTGATAAAGGTAAATTAGTATTAGTGGATAGTATCCGGATGGTTACTGGTGGATGCGCGGTTAACGCTGGTATCGACTTGGCAAAAATGGGTATCGATACGTCTGTCTGTTCCCTTATAGGTGAAGATGCTTTTGGTGATTTTATTGTTAATGAGTTAAAAAGATGGGGTGTAAACATATCAGGCATAGTGCGGTCAAGTAGATCCGCAACTTCTTCATCTATCGTTATTAGTGATGGAGATGGAGAGCGAAGTTTTTTACATACTATTGGTGCTAACGGCGTCTTTTCAATAAGTGATATTAATTGGGAGATGGTTCATCAAAGTGATATTGTTTTCGTGGGTGGTGCGCTCTTGATGCCACAATTTGACGGTGAAGAAACGAAAGCATTTTTAAAAAAAGTCAAAAGTTTCGGCAAGATCACTATTCTTGATACGGCTTGGGACTCAACAGGTAGATGGATGACCTTAATAGAAGGTTGTTTGCCATATGTGGATTATTTCATGCCAAGCTTGGAAGAAGCCACCATGCTTAGTGGGGAAACTGAACCTCAGAAAATGGTTACAATATTCAAAGAAAAAGGTGCCAAAAATGTGGTGATCAAGATGGGTGAAGCAGGCTGCTATGTGGCTGCGGATGGTGAAGTGTTTGAACAACCCATCTATAAAGTGCCTGTAATAGACACCAATGGGGCCGGTGATGCCTTTATAGCGGGTTTCATAGCCGGATTGGCACAAGGTTATGACATCAGAGCTTCTGTCTTGTATGGCAGCGCTGTCGGTGCCTACTGCGTAGGTGCTGTTGGTGCCTCATCATGGGAAGTCAGTAAAGAAGCGATTGAAGATTTTATTGCTATTCATGACTAAACCTGGAAGAAGGAGATCATTAAGATACTATGTGAATAATTGAGAATGAAATGAATATTCAAAAGCTGCAATTCCTAGAAGCATCAATAGGAACAAGCACAAGAAGTAATCAATGCAAGTATCAATAGGAATAATCACAAGAAGTAATCAATAGAGGAAATCAGAAAAAGCAATGTATAGATTGCTAACCATTACTATTAACACTTAGACATTAATTATCAATTATAATCATTAAAGGAGGAACAATATGAGTCAATTTAAGTTTTCAGCGGGACCTTGGAATGTACATGAAGGCGGCGATGCATTTGGACCAACGGTAAGAGATTCCATACCGTTTGAAGAAAAAGTTAAAATGTTTGCTAAGATGGGGCTTTCTGCCGTTCAATTTCATGATGACGATGCAGTGCCTGATATGAATAACATGACGCTTGATGAGATTAAAGAAGCGGCTAAAAAGGTGAAAGCACTTTTAGATCAGTATGGTTTAGTTGCTGAATTTGTAGCGCCCAGGTTATGGGAAGATGGGCGTACCCATGACGGCGGATTTACATCCATGAGTGAGACGGATAGAGAATTTGCCAAGTGGCGTTCTGAACGTTCTATTGATATCGCCAACGAACTTGGTTGTGATAAGATAGTCTTATGGTTGGCAAGAGAAGGGACACTTTGTTATGAAAGTAAGAATCCTGTGCAAGGTGTTGAGCGATTGATTGAGGCGATTAATGGTATGTTAGCTTATGACCCAGCCATTAAAGTGCTTATCGAGTCCAAACCCAATGAACCAATTGACCGCAGTTACTGTCCGACCCTTGGTCATGTCATGGCAGTCGCTTCTAAAACCAATGATCCATCTCGTGTGGGTGGACTCCTTGAAAGTGCTCACGCCATATTAGCGGGGCTAGATCCAGCTAATGAAATGGCTTTCGGGCTGGCTTTTGACAAATTATGGGGTGTTCATTTAAACGACCAGAATGGTATGAAGTATGATCAGGATAAGGCCTTTGGTGCTGAGAACCTGAGACAATCATTCAATCAAGTCAAAGTATTAATTGAAAACGGTTATGGTAAAAAAGGGGAGTATATCGGGCTAGATGTAAAAGCCATGAGAACCCAAAAAATAGAGGACTGTTACAGACATCTGGCTAACAGCATGAAAGTGGTTCAGTTAATGGAAGAGAAGGTAGCTAAGTTTGACTATGCGTTACAAAAGAAACTGGTAGCTGAGAGGAATTATGAAGCATTGGAAATGTATGTGTTGGAATTGTTGCTGGGCAGCAAATAAGATATGAAAAATATCAGTATAAAAAGCAGACAAACTAAGTTGGAATCTAAGCTGGATAATTCAAGAAGAAACCTTAGATAGAAAACTCGTCAGGTAACTTAATGGTAACTTTTAGTAGGGACATTCAATTTATAGACTTAATAGAAAATCTAAATGGAAAACTTCAGTATATAACTTTAATAAAAATCAAAGTATGGATCTAAGTATATAATTTAGTATCCTTTATGAAATGGAGAACACAGTATGTCATTAGTTACTTTAGCAACGGCACTAAAACACGCAGATGAGCATGGTT
>JAQICP010000486.1 GCA_027858555.1 Vallitaleaceae bacterium | reverse complement strand
GTGTGTTTGAGCCCAGTGACGCTTCGGAGTTTTATTGGAGTGAGAATCTATTTTCCAATCTAAAAAGCGCCATTATATTGGATTCATCAGATCTAAATAATATGATAACCAAGAATGATAATGTATTCTTGAATAATATTGTGTGGCGAGAATTTTACGATTATCATTCGCTGGAAATCAAAGATATTGAGCCTAGTTTAAAGCTATATAAAGCTCAAGAAGCATGGGCACTGAGTAGTGCTAGAACCATGTTTCTCGACTACAATATCATAACAGTTCTGGATGGTTTTTCTGAGCAGAGCAAGGTGCTCGAGATTACATTATGGATTCTAACCATACCTGTTTTGATCATTACCATGTTCTACACCTTTATGATTTCAAGGTTGATTGTAAAAAATGATGAGAATGAGATTGCCATGCTTAAAAGCCGTGGCGCAGGAACTTTCCAGATATTCTCCATGTATATCATACAGAGTGTTTTCATGGGTGGTATTGCATTTATTGTTGGTCCTATTGTGGCCCTGGCAATCTGTCGCATCATAGGCGCGTCTAATGGTTTTATGGAATTTGTCAGTAGGGTTTCATTGCCAGTTGAGATTACATTTGAAACAAGAATGTATGCACTAGTAGCAGTCATCGTATATCTGATTTTCATATTGATACCTGCTTACGTAGCTTGCAAGACAAGTATCGTTCAATACAAGCGTGCCAAAAATGCCATTAAACCCAAAGCCCTATGGGAAAAAATGTTTTTGGATATTATTATTCTTGGGGTTGCATACTATGGTTATTATTCATATAACATCAGTAAAAGTGTACTTGGTCAATCTGTCAGTAGTGGTGAGAAAGTGGATCCTTTAATATTCTTAGTTTCCACATTGTTTTTGCTGGGAGCTAACTTGCTGATACTCAGAATATATCCATATATTATCAGGTTCATATATTACGTGGGTAAGAAGTTATGGAGCCCGGTTATGTATTTTACCTTAATTAATGTTGGTAGAGCAGAATACAACTCCAGATTCATTATGTTGTTTATTATGTTATCACTCTCATTTGGTATACTTAATTCAAGTCAAGCAAGAACGCTTAATTTGAATACTGTAGACAGAGTTTTATACCACAACGGGGCTGATATTGTTATCGATCCGTTCAAAGAAGATGAAGCAACTGGTGGCGGCATATATGTCGATCTATTTGCTGCTAGTAATCCATCAGATGGCTTGAACCATGTCGTTGAATCATCCGTTAATTATGAAGCTTACAAGACCTTAGATGGTGTGAAGAGTATGTCACGGGTCATTAGTAACAACGAAGCTATCGTAAAAAAAGGTTCAAGCTCGGTTCTTGATATGCAATTAATGGCTTTTACACCACATGAATTTATTGATACCACATGGTATAGGAATGACTTATTACCGGCGCATATTAATTCATATATGAATATGATGACTCAGGCACCTATTGCAGCTGTTTTATCTACAGATATGCGAGATGTTCATAATATGGAAGTAGGCGATGAGATATTAGTCATATGGGAAGGGGCTACCATCAATGCCATTGTATATGCATTTATTGAGTATTTCCCTACCTATAATCCGTATACTTTAATAGAGGATAAAGACGATGAAAAAGCCATAGCCCGATATGAAAAAGTGCCTTTCGTGATGCTTAACTTAGATTATATTGATAGCAAATTACCGTCCCAAGATTATACCATATGGATTGATAAGGAAGAAGGCGTCACAGATCGGTACATTCAGGAACAGCTAATCGATAAAGACCTTGAAGCCACAGATGTGGTTTATACCACACAGGAACTGATATCAGCTAAAAATGCACCTTTATTGCAAGGTACTAACGGGATTTTAACCATGTGTTTCATTATTACCATGGTGATTACTTTTATTGGTTACCTGATTTTTTGGATTATGGCAATGAAGGGTAGAGCCCTTAAGTTTGGTATATTTAGAGCTATGGGAATGTCCATGAATCAGGTTACAAAGATTATCGTTTATGAACAGATATTAATGACAGGTGCCGCCATTGGGTTTGGATTTTCTCTTGGTATAGTGGCCAGTAAGATATTTGTACCCATGTTGCAGATGGTTGAATCAGCCGAATCCCAAGTTCCACCATTTATTGTGGTATTATTGAGACGTGATTATCTACAGACGTTGGGCATTGCAGGTGCCATGCTGTTAGTTGGACTCGTTATATTATTCATTATAGTAAGAAGATTCAAAGTTAACCAAGTACTCAAATTAGGTGAAGATTAGGAGGTATTAGATGAGCATTATTGAAGTGAAGAACATCAACCGTGGATTTGGTCACGGACATGGACGTATTGAAGTATTAAAAGATCTAAGCCTCTCAGTGGAAAAAGGCACATTTAATTTGTTACTGGGACCATCTGGTTCAGGTAAAACAACTTTACTGAATATTCTAGGTACACTAGATCAACCTGATTCAGGCCAAGTATGGGTATATGGTGATGATATAACAACTTATTCAGACAATCAGAGGAATGCACTTAGAAAGACGGGGATGGGCTACATCTTTCAATCGGTGGCACTCATATCTAACATGTCAGCCTATGAAAATGTAGATTTCTTCTTAAGGATTAATAAGATTAATTATCAAGAACGTGAAAGACGTATCTTAGAATGTCTTAAATTTGTAGGCTTAGATAAGAGAATGCACCACAAGCCATCTGAGATGTCAGGTGGAGAGCAACAAAGAGTGGCAATTGCTCGGGCCATTTCACACAGACCAGAATTGCTACTTGCCGATGAACCAACAGGTGAACTAGATACGGCAACAGGTCTTAAAGTGGTACATATGTTTAAAAAAATGGTTGAAGATACAGGCACTACCATTATCATGTGTACCCATGATAGGAATCTTATTCATTTTGCTGATCATATATTCGAGATGGAAGATGGGGTGATTATTAATGGATAACCCACAGTACATGATAGAATGCGATAACTTAGTTAAAATCTACAAAACTAAGGACATAGAAGTTGTTGCCCTGCAAGGACTAGACTTATTAGTTGAAAGAGGTGAATTTACTGCGATTATCGGTAAAAGCGGTAGCGGTAAATCAACACTCCTTAATATTATTGCGGGTCTTGATCGACCTTCCGCGGGAAAAGTAAGTGTGGCAGGCAAAGACTTGCTTAAGTTCACAGACCACCAATTAAAGGAATATAATCGGGCAACCATAGGGTTTGTATGGCAAAACAACGCAAGAAACTTAATACCATACCTAACTGCCTTACAGAATGTTATGGTACCGCTCATGATTACGAAGAAAAAAGAACGTAAAAAAAGAGCCCTAGAGTTACTGGCCATGGTTGGACTCACTGAAAGAAGAAAAAGTAGGTTGGGCGAACTTTCTGGGGGAGAACAACAAAGGGTGGCCATAGCCATAGCCCTTGCCAATGAACCAGATATGTTACTGGCTGATGAACCAACAGGGTCAGTTGACACCAAAACTGCTTACATGCTACTGGAATTATTAGAACGATTAAATCGTGAACTGGGGCTCACAATTGTGGTTGTTACTCATGACGAAAAGGTTTCTAAGATGGTTAAGCGTGTGGTTGCTATTAATGATGGCATGATTGGTAGTGAACGATTCAAGATAGATGACAGTGAAGAAGGACTCCAATCAATGGAGGCATTTATTGGTGATGAGAAGACCCATGATGAGTATGTTATATTAGATAGAAAAGGCCGTATGCGATTACCTGATGAGATGTTAGCTCATATGGATTTAAGAGGTGGTGAAAAGCTCTTGGTTCATGAATCAGAAGATGGGTTTATTATTAAACCATATGTGGAGAAGTAGATCATATGAACATGATTGCCACACCGACGATTGCGACAAAGGCACCAAGAATCTCTTTGAAAGGCATTTTTTCTTTGTAATAGAAGATTGCTACTGGAATCAGTAGAATTGGTGTGATGGCCATCAAGGTTGAGGCCACACCTGGGGATGTGTATTTCAGTGCCAAGAGTGATAATGATACACCAATAAAAGGACCAAAAACAGAGCCGATGATTGTACTGATCATGGCTTTTTTTTGCTTGAAAGCACGACCAATACTCGGCCAGCCACCGCGAACCGTAACGACAATAACAAAACCGACTATGGCTGCGGACACACGAATCTGAGTGGCAGCAAAGGCATTATAATCGCCCAGGCCCATCTTCCCAACAATATAACCTAGTGATTGACCAAAGGCACCACCAAATGCTAAAAGTACACCAACTACAGGATGGGCTAGCTTTATTTTTTTCTTATTGATTTTATTACCTTTTGTAAGGATAACGATACTAATACCGAAGATTGTGACTATCATACCAATGATTTGAATCATTGTCATGGTATCTCCAAGTATGAAGTAGGCCAGAAGTGCGCTCATAGGCGGTACACTAGCAAATATCAACATGGATATTCTTGCTCCAATTCGAACAAATGCTTCAAATAGAAACAAGTCGCCCATTACGAAACCAATTAGCCCTGAGAGCAGCAACCATTTCCAAGTATCCCAACCAGCATCGATTGGATAAGGGATGCCCCTTGTAATCCAGGTAAAGATGAACAAAAATATAAATGCAAACCATAAACGGATGATATTAAGAGAAAGTGACCCTATTTTTTTGCCAGCTGATGCGAAAGCAGTTGAAGTAATTGCCCAACAAATGGCCGTACCGATTGCAATTATTTCACCAAGATAATTAGTCATTGAAGCTCCTGTCATTTCGTTAGTAATTACATTGTATACTAGGTTTATAAAAAGTCAACCACCAATTCATTGAATAATAGAGGCTTCTGTAATATAATTAGGCATATAAAAATGATGATATCTAACCCACAAGTTGTTACATATCGTTTGAAGTTCTAAGGGTCATAGGGGCGGTATGGTACATCTTCAGGTGGAATATTGGCATGGACATTGATTAGGAGATTATATGGAAGAATTAATTAAAAGAATTACAACTTTTAGAGATGATCGAGATTGGAAACAATTTCACACGCCAGAAAATCTTGCCAAATCTATCAGTATAGAGGCAGCAGAATTATTAGAACATTTTCAGTGGGGACAAAAGTATAATCAAGAAGATGTTGAAGAAGAACTAGCTGATGTGATGACGTATTGTATACAAT
>JAQICP010000471.1 GCA_027858555.1 Vallitaleaceae bacterium | reverse complement strand
GACATCTGGTGGAGACACACCATATGCAGAGAATTTAAAAGCAGAATTCCAATCAGACCGTCAACCTGATATTTTTGTTATTGAAGGTATGGGTGGATACAATACTTGGTCATCTAAATTAGAGCCATTTGTTGATGATAAATGGATAGACCAAACAGGATTAGAATTCGTAGTTGATGGCAAAGTTATAGGTTTTCCTGTAGCAGTTGAAGCTTGGGGTATGGCTTATAACAAAGACTTATTAGACCAAGCAGGTATTGATCCTGCAACACTTACATCTCAAGCAGCCTATGCGGATGCGTTTGCTACACTTGATGGCATGAAAGATGAATTAGGCATTGATTCAGTAGTTGCTATGGCAGCTGGACCTGATATGCGTTGGGTTACAGGACTTCATAACTTCAATGGTTATTTGTCAGCTGGACTTGACTATGGCGACACAACAGTACTAGATAAGTTAAATAACGGCGAAGCTGATATGGAAAGATTAACTGAGTATGCTGATTGGGTAGAATTATTATTCAATTATTCAGATGAAACTGTTCTTATAACTGGTAACTATGATGCCCAAGTTGGACAATTTGGTACTGGTAAATCTGTATTCATTCATCAAGGAAACTGGATTGATCCTTGGCTAATCGATAATGGCGTAGATTTCCCTATGGGATTCGCACCACATGCATCTGTTTATGGCGAACATAATGCCATATTCATTGGCGCACCTTCATATTACGTACTTAACAATGAAAGTGAAGATTTAGATGCTGCAAGAGCGTTCCTCGACTACATGGCAACAACTGAAGCAGGTCATGAATATATGGTTAATGAAGCTCAGATGGTACCTGCATTCGATAATGTCACTCAAATACCTAGTGGTCCATTGTCAGCTGATGTTACGAGATGGTTAGCTATGCCAGATGGTAGGTATACTTGGTTACAAAATGACATGCCAGATGGTTTTGGTATGGGCACTATAGCACCACTTTATGAGAGTTTTGCAAAAGGTGATATTGATAAGACTGAATTTATTGCACAACTTGCTGGAAATATAGAAGAATTGAAATAGTAACTAATGACTGAGGGGTGTGGGTTATGCCCACCCCTTTTTACTTTTAGAATAAGGAGTTTTATATGAGTAAATATAGGGAAGGACGAATTATTTTCTGGTTATTCTTAGCCCCAGCATTACTGCCATTTCTTCTAGTAGTCGCTATTCCGTTTTTGATGGGTATATACTATTCCCTAACTGATTGGACAGCGATAGCTGGACTAAAAGCGAATTGTGTTGGGATAGATAACTATAAAAATATGTGTGGTGATATTGCATTCCAATATTCATTTTTAAGAACATTTTTATTTACCATATTAAGTGTCTTGGCAGTTAATCTTGTGTCACTCACTTTAGCTGTATTAGTTACAAGAGAAAGTAGATTTAAAAATATTTTCAGAGCGGGATTTTTTATTCCTAATTTAATTGGTGGCTTAGTACTTGGATATATATGGCAATTCATATTTAAAAGTATCGTACCTTCAATCGGTACATTACTAAACATACCAGCCCTAGAAGATCTACTTATATTAGCTAGTCCAGGACTTACGTTATTTGGTTTGATCTTTGCATTTACTTGGCAATATGCTGGTTACATTATGATGATCTATGTGGCAGCACTAGTTAATGTACCAGGAGAGTTAATTGAAGCAAGTCAGATTGATGGTGCTAATTTTTGGCAAAGGTTGAAGAGCATTACCATTCCTATGATTGCACAGGCATTTACAATCACATCATTCTTAACATTGGTAAATTCGTTTAAGCAATATGATATTATTATTGCCTTAACCAATGGTGGTCCGACTGAAATATATAAAGATGTAACTGTGAACTCAACAGAATTATTAGCTGTACATATATATAATGTAGCATTTAAGTATAACAACATGGCAGAAGGGCAGGCTAGGGCTATTATATTCTTCTTAGTGCTTGCGGTCGTTGCCTTGGTACAAGTGTATGTGAATAAGAAGAAGGAGGTGGAGATGTAATGACAAAATCCAAAAAAATAATTCACTATGTATTACTGATTGTAACAGCGATTTTGTTTTTGATGACTTTATTTCCGTTCTTTATTGTACTGATTAATTCAGCAAAAGCTTCTTTGGAGATTATTACCGACCCAATTGGCATGCCTGAACACTGGTCACAATTATTTAAAAATATTAAGGAAATCTGGAATAAACCAACCATTAAGTATTCATCAAGTGTTTTATCATCGGTCATCATTACAGGTGGGTCTTTGATAACTATTTCATTATTTTCTGCTATGGGAGCTTGGGTTTTAGTGCGTACAAAAACTAAAACATCAACCATAATTTTCTTGTTGTTTTTAAGTGGACTCATCATTCCATTTCAAGTGGTTATGTTTCCATTGGTGTCATTGTATAGAACCATATATGAAACAACCGGTATTAGAATGCTCAGAACTTATCATGGTATGATAGTAGCTTATATTGGGTTTGGTACACCGTTATCGATTTTCATGTTCCATGGTTTTATTAAATCCATACCAAAAGAACTTGAAGAAGCGGCAACGATTGATGGCTGTTCTAAAGCAAAAATATTCTTCCAAATCATACTGCCACTACTTAGACCTATATTCGTATCAGTCCTTATCCTCAATTCAATCTGGATATGGAATGATTTCTTATTACCATCACTTATTT
>JAQICP010000332.1 GCA_027858555.1 Vallitaleaceae bacterium | reverse complement strand
CAGCAAGTACTTGGTAAGCTGCACCTATCTAACTTGGTGTTGTAAAAAATGGCGCCTCAGATTTAGTCTGTGGCGCCATTTTTTGATTGCTATTTCCTACGCTTGATTCACACGATTGCCATCAACTTGTTTTGAAGCCTTCTATGCTTTCATTCAAACGTTTAATCACATCGCCAAGACTTTCAGCCATTTGAGCCAGTTCATCCGCATTGGTATTTTGCTCTTCACCTGATGCTAGCACTTCTTGAATGGCTGCTGCCGATTCCTCGGCTATGCTTGCAATGGAAGTTGTAGAATCGATTGCTTCATTTTGAATGGCTTCAAGACCCGATAACATATGATGCACTTTATCTATCTCCGTACTGATTTCATCCATATCTTCAATGATGATCTTGAATGTCTTATCAGTGTTCTTAACCGCAATTTCTTGTTTATTAAAAATTAACGCACCGTCTTCAATCATTTTTGATGTATTAGTTGTAGATTCATTGATGTTGCTTACAATTCTTGAAATACTCTTGGTTGCTTCACTTGACTGTTCTGCAAGTTTGCGCACCTCATCGGCAACAACTGCAAACCCTTTTCCTGCCTCGCCTGCCCTAGCAGCTTCTATGGCTGCGTTTAGTGCCAACAAGTTTGTTTGTCCGCTGATAGAATCAATCATTTTAACAATCTTCATGATCTCCTGGAATTGTTCTACCAAAGTTGTAATATCCTTATTGATATTAGAAGACAACTGGATGGTGTCACTAGTCGTATCATTCAGCTCTTGTATTGTTACCGTCGCTTTTGAACTGACTTCTTTCGTACGCATGGTCGTTTCCACAACAGAATTAAAAGATATTTCAGTATCCTTCAGTCTAGAAGTCAGATTCATGATGACACCTGTCGCTTTTTCAGCATCAAGTGCTTGTTCAGAGGCACCTGCTGCCAAAGACTGCACTGCTATCATGATTTCTTTTGAAGCCTGAGCAGATTGTTTAGCAATATGGTTCAGATTCTTGGAATCATTGGCCACTTCTATGGTGGTATCACTGGTGCCTTTAATGAGCGTGCCTATGTTCTTGATCATTTTATTGAAACTATGTGACAACTGACCGAATTCATACTTGCCAACAATATTGGATGACACTGTCAGGTCACCTTGTTCAAGTTGTTTAAGCAAGTTTTTAATATAATTGATAGGCGCAGTAATGCTGAGCGAAATAAGCACCCCAGCAACAATTGCAAAAGCAGCGGCCAATAAAGTAGCAATCAACGTAATCTGCTTTAAGCTATCAATGGATTCATAGATCAATCTTGTAGGAATTACTTGTACATAATTCCAATTGTTTTTCATCTTGCTGTATAGGATCATGGATTCTTCCGGGACATTATCATCCGTCACGAAAGCCCCAGCCATGGTTTCATCACCTTCACTCTTCGCCAACAAGTCCTGAACCATACTGTCTGCAAAGGGAATCAACGTCTGGTCCGCTTCTGCCATATTGGTGATAATGACATTGCCGTTTTCGTCAGTCACATAGACACCAACGCCTTCTTCTATATCTTCTACGCCAAGGTTGTCTAATAGATACTTCGGATCAACCTGTATGAACATAGCACCGATGTCTGACATGCGATTACGTACTTTTCTTGTTACATATAAACTGTCCGTACCATAGGCATCATAATACCAATATAATGCATCCTTCTCTTCTACAATCATGTTATATGCCGGACTAGCAAAATATGCATCTGAAAAACCAGGGTCGGTAAATGTGGTATTGGTGTTTATGCTAATGATAACTTCATCCGGTTTAATGAAGAGAATGTTTTGAATATAGTTATTCATCGCATGAACGCTCATAAACATTGGTTTTAGAATACCGTTCCTATCATTTTCAAAGTAAAAAACATTATCATAATCTTCTTCACTTTTTGCAATTACTTCCATGACTTCAAAGTTGGAGCTCATCAATTTAGTTGTGTCTTCTACGGATGTTAGTAACAAGTCCAGATTCTGGCTTGTTTTTTCAGTCAGTAATAGGTTGGCATCTTTAACTTCTTGTAATATTCCAACTTGAGCTCTAGATAGAACAAGTGCAGCAACAATGATTGTTGGAATCAACGCTATGAGAATAAAAGACGTGATTAATTTAAGTTTAATGGATGATTTCTCTTTCTTCATATGATTAGTCCTTTCTAAAACACCCCCATTTTAGTCTCTAATCTTATTTACACAGGCATATGGGGTTTTCGGCATATAATAACTTTCCGATAGGTTATTGCGACGTAATCTAGATCATAAGATGTGCCCTATTATATAAAAGAAAATCGTCATTCCGATTACTGGAAATGGCAGATTATAGATAATCTAAGCAGTATAACTAATAAGTCATACTGCTTATACTATTCTATCTGTGAATCTTTGTTTTAACAAATTGATACACTTCATCTCTCTGAGCACTGAGGACACGGTTAGAAAGAATATAACCCTGCTGATTGGATATGACAATGACAAGCAATGTGGGCTTTTTGACAATGCCTTTAACGGAATACCACTTAATATCCGTCGTCTCATTGTCAGCTTGAATATGCAGACCAGTGTCATCTATTGCCAGTATAATCTCACGTGGCAGATGTAGCGCCTTTTTTTTGGCACTCATGTATATCAAGAAAGGTTGAATAGCTACAAAAAGTAACATGCCAGCTATTACGCCAATTCTGAGTGGTAAGTTAAGTGTAGGCCAAAACTTAATTGTCAGTGATATCATGGCAATAGTAAAGATTATATGCACCGTACGCAGTAAATAATTACTGTAGATGTTATACATCGTTAACTGCCATATATCCCTTGCTTTAGTTTGATATCTAAAATTATATTTCATAAGCTTAATTCGCAAACAATGACGGCAACCACATACTTACTGCAGGAATAAAAGTAAGGAGCATCAGTGTGATAACCATTAGTATATAAAAAGGTACTGTCGCTTTGACAACTCTTTCCATGGGCTCACCACTAACCGCTGAACCAATAAATAACACTGCACCAACTGGTGGTGTCAACAAACCAATACCGCAATTAAGAATAACCATAATCCCAAATTGGATAGGATCTATACCAATCGATGTTGCAATCGGCAGAAGAATTGGCGTTGCAATCAGGATAATTGGTGACATATCCATAATCATACCAAGTACTAACAAGATAAGGTTTAGTAGTAGTGCTAGTAATATAGGATTGTCTGTTAAGTTAAGAATGCCTTTTGCTGCTAGTTCAGGTACATGCAGACGTGTCAATAAATAACCAAATATACTAGATGTAGCGATTAGTATAAGGACTATAGAGAGTGTATTCATACACAGGTCAAGTGTTTTCCAGACGCCTTTCCAATCAAGGCCCTTATAGATAAATACACTAACTAACAAACTGTAGATAACCGCAATCGCCGCTGATTCTGTTGCAGTAAATATACCACCAACAACACCGACCACGACGATAAGAACCGCTGCAAGTGCCCAAAAAGAGACACTCATTTGCTTGATCAATTTCCATAAACTAAACTTTTCGCCTTTTGGATAATTTCTCTTTACAGAGATAATATAGGCACCAATCATCAATGTCACTGCAAGAATCGCACCTGGCACATAACCTGCCAAGAACAAGCTTCCGATGGAAATTCCACCAGCTGTCATTGCATATATAACCATGTTGTGGCTTGGTGGCACGAGTAGACCTTCACATGATGATGTGATTGTTACTGCTGTTGCAAAATCAGCGTCATAGCCTTGATCTGTCATCATTGGAATCAAGATGCTTCCTAGTGAAGCCGTGTCAGCTGCTGCTGATCCTGATATACCACCAAAGAAATAAGATGCTACAATGTTAACCATGGCCATACCGCCCCGCATCCAGCCAACAAACGCATCTGCTAGGGCAATTAATTTAGTTGAAATACCGCCAGCTCCCATCAGCACACCCATTGTAATGAAGAATGGTACTGCCATAAGAGAGAATGAACTGATACCTTTTACCATCTGCTGAGCTATTGTTGTTAATGGTAGCCCTTGATAAAGTAATGTAAACATAGATGCCAAGGCAACTGCGTAGGCAATTGGAAATCTTAAAAGCACCATCAACAAGAAACTTCCTAGTAATATTAATATCGCTATACCTTCTGGACTCATGCTTTTATCTCCCCTCCTAATATGAACTTTCTAAGGTGCTTGTATATACTCTCAACTTCAAAAATAATCATTGCTACACCGGCTACTGGTACTGGTAAGTACATCCAGAATCTTGATAACGCAGGCATGCTTACGTAAGTACCTTTAGAACCAAGGACCACCGCATATTCCCATCCGACTTTAATCATAACAA
>JAQICP010000270.1 GCA_027858555.1 Vallitaleaceae bacterium | reverse complement strand
TCATATTTAAATAAAATAAATGACAAAAAAAGGATATTATGTAGAAAAAGTGGCTGTACATACGAATATAATGTGATATAATTAACGATATACAGTATACAGTATACAATGTACAGATAAAAATATAGAAGATATAGTGGAGGTCAATTATGATTGAAATATGTATAGGAAGTGCATGTCATTTAAAAGGTTCATATCTAGTTATTAATAGATTCAAAGCGTTATTAGAAGAACATCATTTAACTGAGAAAGTTGAACTCAAATCATCATTTTGCTTGGGCACATGTGGTGAAGGTGTCAGTATACGACTAGATGGGGCTGATATCTATTCCATTACTGCCGATACAGCAGATGCATTTTTCATTGATAAAGTGCTGGTGAAATTATGATGAAATTCATAGAGTTTGATCAGGAGAAATGTGACAACTGTTATAAATGTTTGAGAACCTGCCCAACTAAGGCCATAAGCTTTAGTAAAGATAAACGACATATCATTGATAACCTCTGTATTAAGTGCGGGCTTTGTCAGCAATCCTGCCCCCAAGAAGCATTATCAATAAAGAGCCAAGTCGGGTTTTTGCAAAACTTACTAAACGAAGGTGAAAAGGTAGTTGTATCCATCGCACCATCATTTGTGTGTGCATTTATTCTTGATGAACCAAACTCAATAGTAGGTGCACTTAAGTCGCTCGGGATATTCGCTGTGGAAGAAACTGCAATTGGCGCAGGTATGGTTGCAGAAAAATATGATGAATTCATTGATCAAGGCGAATATAATAATTTGATTACGAGTTGTTGTCCGTCGGCTATGTATTTAATTGAGCAGCACTATCCAGATTTGATTGCTTCAGTAATTCCTCTAGTTTCACCTATGATAGCTCATGGGAAAAGTATAAAGAAGCGATATGGTGAAGATGTTAAAGTGTTTTTTATAGGTCCTTGCCTTGCAAAAATGGCAGAAGCAGAAGAGCTTAGTGGTGCAATTGATGGGGTTCTGACTTTTGATGAAATAGATAGATTATTTAAAAACATGGGCAAAAGACTGGGCGATTTTGAATCCCTAGATTTTGATAATGATAGCACTTCTAGAGGTAAGGCGTTCCCACTTGGAGGTAGCTTAAAGAGGAAGAACAATTCGCTTGTAGATAGTAAATATAAAATGGTCCACGTTGATGGCATAGAAGGGTGTAAGCAAGTTCTTGAGGAAATTCGTACGGGTACTTTGAACAATTGTTGTATTGAACTGAATATATGTGATGGCAGTTGTATAAATGGACTTGATATGCCAAAAGATTATCTTGGACGATTTGCCAGGGAAATGTATATGCGGGCTTATGTGGAGAAAACAGGTCAAACCAAGATTATGAATGAGAAGGAAGCCCGGTTAGAACTAAATCAAGAGGGTATTAACCTAGAAAGAACTTTTAAAAATAAGCAGATATTGCAATATGAGCCTGATGCGAAAATGGTATCCCAAACAATGGCAAAAATGGGTAAATATAGTGCAGAAGATGAGCTTAACTGCGGCGCTTGTGGGTATAAGACCTGCTATGACAAGGCCAAAGCTGTATATCTTGGCTATTCAGATATTGAGACGTGCTTGCCTCACTTACGCGCGAAAGCTGAAAGTATGCAGAATACTATGATTGAAAACAGCCCTAACGGCGTACTGCTAGCAGATGATGAATTATTTATAAAAGAAGTTAATCCTTCCTTTACCTGGATGTTTAATAATGATAATTTGCCCATAGAGGGTCTGCCTATTAAGTTATTTCTTAACCATCCTATTTTTGATGAAGTCGTTGTGAAGAAAAAAAGTGTTCATAATAAAAAGATATATGTGGAAGATATGCAGAAGTATTTTCTAGCTAATGTGGTATATCTTTATGAGCAGAATTGGATACTGGTTTTTTTAACAGATATTACTATAGAGGAAAAACGGAAGGAAGCATTTAAGCAAGTTAAGGAAGAAACCTTGTCAAAAACTAAAGAAGTGATTGATAAACAAATGCGAGTAGCTCAAGAAATTGCTAGTTTACTCGGTGAAACCACTGAACAAACTAAAATGATTTTGAAAAGTCTATACGAGATGGTAATGAATTATAGAGGTGATTTTTAGTGGGAGCATCAGAATGTTTTGTGGAAGTTGACTATAATAGTTTAAGTAAAAAGGGTGAAGAACTATGTGGGGATAAAGTTGAAATCTTTCAATCTGAAAGCAGAACAATCATTGTTCTTGCTGATGGATTAGGAAGTGGCGTTAAAGCTAATATATTGGCTACGTTAACTTCTAAGATTGCCATTACCATGATTAGAAAAGGTGCTAATATCGAAGAAGTCATTGAAACCATAGCACATACCCTTCCTGTATGTAAGGTGCGTAAGATTGCCTACTCCACTTTTTCTATTATTGAAATTGATGAAAATATGAATTGTAAAATATTTGAATCAGAGAATCCGCCCTTCTTCTTTTTGAGAAAGGGTAAGATCATCAAACCTGCACAAAACGAAGTGCTGATT
>JAQICP010000249.1 GCA_027858555.1 Vallitaleaceae bacterium | reverse complement strand
CCTAAATTGCAATGACAAGTTGAACTAGTTTTCAACTGTAAAAATATGTATGTCGTTATTGTTATATTCCATAGAGTTCATCATCAAAGGCTTCATCTGGTGTAAGGTAATTAAGTATTTTACGTGGCAATGTGTTACACCAATTTTGTACTTTAGCGATATCATCTTTTGAATAGTTAAGTAATGATTTACCTTTAGGTATAAAACGTCTAATTAAGCCGTTATGACGTTCATTTGTACCACGCTCTGAAGATGTATAAGGATGAGCAAAGTAGATGCTGGTGCCAGTTATTACTTCTAAATTTGATAGTTCTGAGAACTCGGACCCATTGTCTGCGGTTATGCTTTTGAAAACTGTTGGGAACAAATCTCCAGCTTCCTCAGCTAGTGTTTTGAGTGCATTCATAATTGATTCTGCTGACTGATCAGGCATTTTTCGAATAAGCTCTTTTCGTGTCTTTCGCTCTGTAATAGTCATTAGCGTTGGTTGGCCTTTAGTTTTCTTTCCAATAACAGAATCAATTTCCCAATGACCAAATTCACTACGATCATTAACTTCAGCAGGGCGTTCGGATATGCTCCGACCAAGAACTTTTTTATGTTTATGGACACGTTTCTTTTTCGTACTTCTTTTAACTTTTAAAGGCAAATCTATATTTGTAATGTGTAATAAACCGAGGTTAATATAGTTGTACAATGTCTTTGTACAAACCATTTTTTCTTTCTCAAATAGGTTCCGACTGCTTGCTACGCCACATATAGCGTCAATAGAATGTTTCTCATCATAGAATTTTATCTCTACATGTTTTATGAATTTAGAACATGCTAAGAATTTAAATTTAGGGCCACAATTCGCACGATTTTTTTCATAGGCAGCTTGTCCTGCATCAGGATAGTAGATGTTTACGGTCTTATTAGTTTTTATTTGAGAGACCGTACCACGAGCTAGTTCGTTACGTATTGTATTTGAAGCTCTTCCTAATCTTTTGCCTATAGCATAAGACGTAAAATCTTCTGCATTTAGCAACTGAATTTGTCCACGCTCAAATGCATTAAGGTGTTTATTTTTACGTTGATTTGTTGTATCATTAATATTGTCCATAGTGAGGTCATCTCCTGTATATAATATTGTGTTCGACGATACAATTATAATACAGTTTGACCCATTATGGATTTTTTTTATTACTAGTTCAACTTCATTATACAATTAAGCAAATATATTTAAAACGTGAATGTCTTAATCATACAGGCGCTCATAAAATCAATAACACCGTTGAACAAGCTTTAGTTGCAAAATCCCTTGGTAAGAAACGTGTCATCGCTGAAACAGTTGCCGGACAACATGGCGTTGCTACAGCTACAGCTTGTGCGTTGTTTGACATGGAATGTATCATCTATATGGGTGAAGTGGATTGCAAAAGACAAGCGCTCAATGTATTTAGAATGGAATTACTAGGTGCAAAAGTTATACCGGTAACAATCGGCCAAAGAACTTTAAAAGAAGCTGTTGACGTGGCACTTGGCGATCTGATAGAAAATTATGAGAATACATTTTACCTACTGGGTTCTGCAGTTGGACCTGACCCATATCCAGCCATGGTAAAACATTTCCAATCCATTATTGGGAGAGAAACAAGAGAACAGATTATGGAAGCAGAAAATAGATTGCCTGATTATTTAGTAGCATGCGTAGGTGGCGGTTCTAATGCCATTGGTTTATTCTCAGAGTTTTATGAGGATAAAAACGTCAAAATGATTGGTGTTGAACCAGCAGGTAAAGGACTTGAGACAGGATTACATGCGGCTACTATGACACTTGGTACACCTGGCGTGATTCATGGCTTTAAATGCTTGTTATTGCAAGATGAGAACGGTGAACCAAGCGAAGTTCATTCTATTGCAGCAGGTCTTGATTATCCAGGTGTTGGACCAGAGCATAGTTTCTACAAAGAGAGTGGCAGGGCCGAATATGTCAGTGTTACAGACAAAGAGACTTTGGACGCTTTCCTTAGATTATCGAAGCTTGAAGGTATTATACCTGCACTTGAGAGTTCACATGCCATAGCATATGCGATGAAAATAGCACCGACTCTATCAAAAGATGAGATTATGGTGATTAATTTATCAGGTCGTGGGGATAAAGATGTTGCTCAAGTTGCTGAAATGCTTGGAAAAATGTAAGATCCTTAAGAATTAAACAGAATGCGCCTTGAAAGTTAATAATTTAATTTTTGAGGTGCTTTTTTGTTGGGCTACCACTAGGCATTTATTGAAAAATACGGTATACTTATGAATAATACATAATTCACGGGGGCTATATGAGAAAAGTTCTAAATATGATCAAGGGTAGTAATAAGCATAGTAATTTATTGCATTATTTAGCAGTGAATAGTGTTAAGCGGTCTCAAATTGTGCTTCTGTTACTGGGCATTATGCAATTTATACAGTTGAATCTCTATGTAATCAGACCTAATTCTAAATTAGCCGATATTGATATCATCTTATTGAAGGTTATTATTGTTCTAGTATGTACTTTTTTTGTTTTGATTATAATGCTGTTTAATAGAGGGAACCAGTTTTTATTTAAACACGCAGAAACTTTAAGTCTATCAATTGTTATTGTGATGATCACATGGGCAGTCATTAATTCGTTTGTAGCTCAAAAAATAACATCGGATATCAGTATCTATCTCTTGGTATTATTTACAATCATTGTTGTGGTACGAACAAGACCATGGGTTTTGTCGGTAATTCTAACGGTTACATATATCTTCTTCTATATTGGCATGCCTTATTTTCAAACCAATCAGGACTTTTTAGTGTCTCATCGAGCAAATGGGTTGGTAATGAATATTGTAGCGATTATCATTAATGTGTTGTTATATAAATATGCTGTATCTGATTATTTTATAAGCAATGATAATGTGCTTAAATCTGCCGAGATTGGTCGCTTATATGAAGTTGATATACTTACTGGGCTATACAACCATAAAGTGATGTATTCTATAGTGACAACGACTATTGAAAACGAATTAGACGAACTAAAACCCTTTTATCTTTTTGTTTTTGATATAGATGATTTGAAAAAAATTAATAAAGATTATGGTCATCATACCGGGGATGAGTTGTTGATTCATATAGCCGGCATTATTAAAAAATATCTAAAGGTAGATGATATTGCTGGCAGGTATGGTGACGACGAGTTTATGATGATTATTAGAAACATGAGAGCTGACGCAGTTAGAACTATGATTATTAGAATGAGAGCAGATATATCTAAATATAGTAATCGTAATATTAAATTAACGTTTAGTGGGGGCTTGGTTAAATGGTCTTATGAAGACCAAGACAATTTGATTGCAACTGCTTATGAGTTGGTGGCACAGAGTAAAGAAAATGGTCGTAATCAAGTAAGTAGTAATCGTTCTATTGGCGAGGGTGTTTGACAAATGAACAGTTCTGTTTTAAACTATATTCAGTGTTCAGGTAGCGAACAAGACTAACTTAAGACATTGGCTTAACAAAGAATGGATTATTAAAGATTAAAGAGGTGGTATATTGGATAGAAAATTATATGTACTTAGAGAGTTACTAGAAGACCCTAGAATATCCCAGAGAAGATTGGCTAAAAAAGCAGACCTATCTTTAGGCACAATAAATGCATTGATGCAACAACTAGAAAACGACTTACTCATTGAATCCAGAGTTATTAGTGGGAAATCAACCGAGTATAATGTTACAGAACAGGGGCACCTTGAGAAAGCTGAGTTAACACGCCTCGAGGCAATTCATTGCTATCAATTCATCAGTGAAGTTAAAGGTATTATCAAGAATAATTTAGAAAAACTCATAGAATCAGATATACACAATTTTATATTCGTAGGTCAAGAAGATGAAATCTATAAATTGGTTAAAATGACCTTTAACGACCTGAGACGTTTTTATGAGATATCATATGAACTTTATCCGGTAGTACCTGAAGATATATCTAATGAAATTATTGCTGCCACAGATGATGGCGTTCAGAACAAAAAAATAATCATATGGGATACTAAAAACATGGTGAATGATCACATTTGCCACATACTTTTAATGGCATAATGGATGGTGACTAATGTATTTAATAACAGGTTCAACAGGTATGACTGGTTTAGCTGTTTTAGAGTATTTAGTTAGCATAGGCTATACCAAAAAAGTGAAATGCATTGTAAGGAGCAGTAGTGATTTATCAAAACATGACCATATAAAAATCCCTATAGAATATATTGAATGCGACCTAGAGTGCTTAGTCGATATGAGTCATAATCAAGGTGAGGAAATTATCAACCCTTTAAATGCGATCATTGATAAGGCTTTAATTGATGTAGATGTCATACTACACATAGCTTCAATCAAATATTCTAAGGCAATAATTGAATTAGCAAAGAAACATGAGGTGAAAAGGGTCGTTTTGGTCCACACGGCATTAATGTATTCGAAATATTACAAATACGCTAAAAATTATCAAAGGATAGAAGGAGAGATTATAGTTGAGAAGGGTGTTAATTTTACAATCCTTAGACCAACAGTTCTATACGGTAATCAACAAGATAATCTGATTCATCATATCTTTGAAGGGTTAACACAGCGCAAGGTTTATGTCATTCAAGGTATTTATGACGTGTATTATCAGCCAACATATGTAGGTGATTTGGTTCAAGCGATATTTGGCGTCATTGATAATGAAGATTGCTACTATGAGACATTTTTATTATCGGGACAAGAAGCAACAAGATATATAGACATGGTAAAGATGATTCGTAAGATTTTAAAAACCAGAAATCTGATACTTCGAATACCATTTTATCTAGTGAATATGAAGCTTCGGGTTGAAGCGATTAGAAATCATGAAGAAAAACCTTCATATAAGGAATTAAAGCGCCAAACAGAAGACAGACGTTTTGCACATGGTAAGGCAACGGAGTATTTTGGCTATGCGCCAATCACGTTATACGAAGGGTTGATTAAGCAGTGCGATAGCTATAAATTAGGGCAAGTGAAGCAGTAGAAGATGTTGAATCTTTCAAGATAATTATGATATAATATGATAAAGTTTAAGAATGGGGAGGTCGAAGATGTCACCGGCAAATAATACGAAAGTTCTAATTGGTGGAAATGTGTACACACTTTCAGGTGATGAGAGTGAAGAATACATTCAAAGAGTCGCACTGTATATCAATAACAAATTGGATGAAATCAAGCAATCGGATAATGCTAAACAGCTTAATACTAGGCTGCTATCTGTATTATTAGAGATTAATATTGCAGATGATTACTTTAAGACAAAAGAGCAGATACAGACTTTAGAGGGCACGCTTAGTAGTAAGGATCAAGAAATCAGAAAAGTTGAACAAGAAAAGACCGAACTACTTACTAAGATAGTTGCTATGGATCATGAAAAAGAGGTACTAAACGAAACAATTGAAGCTCTAAAAGCTGAAATTCTTGGTTATAAATCTGAATTAAACGAATATCTTGAGATGTTCGATGATACAAAATAAACAATCCCGCATCAAAAGGTGCGGGATTATTATATTAAGTTGGTAAGGCGGAATAAGATGAAGAATATCGAGATATTATCACCAGTAGGTTCATATGAGGCCCTCGTCGCAGCGATTAGTAGTGGGTGTGATGCTGTCTATTTAGGCGGCAACCGCTTCTCTGCTAGGGCGTATGCGACTAATTTTGATGCTGATTTATTAAAACAAGCCGTATTTTATGCACATGCTCATGATAAGCGGGTATACTATGCCTTAAACACTGTAATCAAGGAAAAGGAACTGAGTGATGCCTACGCAGATATTAAAGTGGCTTATTTGGCTGGCGTAGATGCCATAATTGTTCAAGATCTTGGACTGGCGATGATGATTAGAGAATGCTTCCATGATTTGCCATTACACGCTAGTACCCAATTAACCATTCACAATTCTTATGGTGTTAATATTCTTGAAACAATGGGGTTTTCTAGAGTGGTTCTTAGTCGTGAGCTTTCATTAGATGATATAACATCTATAAAAGCCCAAACCGAGATGGCCCTTGAAGTATTTGTTCACGGTGCATTATGTTACTCTTTTTCAGGTCAATGCCTAATGAGCAGTTTAATAGGCGGAAGAAGTGGCAACAGGGGCCATTGCGCCCAGACCTGCAGGTTACCATACGATGTTCTCTATCAAGGTCAAAAGGCGGGCACTGGGTATTATTTGAGCCCTAAGGACATAGCTAGTTTAGAGGTATTGCCTAATATGGTAAGAGCGGGTATAGATTCGCTTAAAATAGAAGGGCGTATGAAAAGTGAACAGTATGTAGCGAAAGTTACAGAAGTATACAAAAAATATACGCTGCTTGCAATAAATGAACTGACTAAAGAACAGGAAAATAACCAGCATAATTTCCAAGTTTCAGACGTTGATATTGAAACCTTGAATCAGTTATTCAATCGAGGTGGATTTACCAATGGATACCTTACAGGCAATTCTATATCGAATCTGATCACCTTGAATAAACCAAATCATCAAGGTGTTTTAATTGGCCGTGTCATTAATGCCATAAAGGATAAAAAGAATCACTATATAATTGAATGTAATAAAGCAATTGGCAAAGGGGATACCCTTCTGATTCAAGATGCCCTGGACCGTTCATTTATGATTGGTGAAGCATTAAGTATTGGTCAGCATCCTTTATTTATTAAAGGGACAGCAATTAAAGACGGAACAAAAATCTACAGATTATCAGACCTTACATTACTAAAAGAAATTACAGAGAGCATCAACAATCGAATAATAAAACCAAAAGCGGATGCTATACTCATAGCAAAAATTGGTGAACCATTGACACTTACTTTAATTCATGAACAAGGACGGGTCTGTATAAAGCATGACATAGTGGAAACCGCTATGAATCAGCCTATCAGTTCAGAGTGGTTAAGTGTACAATTATGTAAGACAGGTGAAGCGCCAATAGATATAACTAATCCAACAATCGAGGCAGATGACTTGATTTTTGTTGCAATGAAAAGCATTAAGAATATAAGAAGAGAAGCAATTGATGCACTATACGATGAAATTGCTAATCCAAGTAAAAATAAAAGGTCAGCACATATCAAACCATATGCGCCTGCGAACCTTAAAGAAAGCCTGGTTGAAAGTAATAAATTCATTAAGAAAAATAAATTAACTGTTTTAATAAGAAATCGTCAACAATTTGAAATAATTAGCGGTTATAATGTAGACAATCTTTATTTGGATAGCCTGTTTTTATCGGTGGAAGATGTTAAATACATACTGAAAAATGCATCTAATCAAGTGATATATCTGAAATTACCAACAATTATTCGAGACAAAGATGAATCATACTTAAAAGCATATATTGAGCTGATCGATATGGCATATCAAATGAGTTCTAGAGATATTGAACATGACATTGTAGGTGACCCTGTAGGTGACCCTGTAGGTGACTCAGTAGATGCCCCTATGGATGAAACCAGTATTGACTTGAAAGAGAATGGCCATATTAAAGGATTTGTAGTCAGTAGTTTTGATGGGTTTGAGTTTGCCAAAGTCTATGGTAAAGAAATAATCTCTGACGAGGGCATTTGGGTCATGAACCGCTTCATGATCAAGCGACTTGAAACACTTGGCGTTAGAGGGTATCAGGTATCGCCAGAACTTAGCGCCACTGAGATTGCTGATTTAGACCCGACTGCTGGTATCTATACAGTGTATGGTTATCAAGGCGTCATGACGACTGCCCAATGTGCCTATAAAGAGGGCTTTGGGTGCAATCACGAGTCAGATTATTACCAGTTAGTTGATCGCTTGGATAATCATATTGATGTGTACAAGAATTGCGATTATTGTACCAACATATTATTCAATGCTTTTCCACTATATTTGTTGGATCGGTTGGAAGAAGTTGCTAGAACCGGCATTAATCATTTTAGAATAGATTTACTCAAAGAAACGCAACAAGAGATTATGGCAATCATGGATGCATAGGTTGAAAGAAAGAGTCCTACTACAATAGGTATAATCAAGTTCACCAGGGGACATTTTGAACGAGGCGTGTTATAGGAGGATTTATGTCTTTTGTTAGTATTGCTAGATTTTTATTTATCATCACAATTATTATATTTCTTCTTAGTCAGTATGGTTCATATAGAAAATATCCAGACATAAAATGGCAAGCCGGTGCTATATTTTTG
>JAQICP010000314.1 GCA_027858555.1 Vallitaleaceae bacterium | reverse complement strand
TGTGTATATAACAGCTTTTTGTCGTACTCAGTAGTTTAGTTTGGGTAAAGATAGAAGCGCTCTTATAAAAATATTATCAAGAACTTGAACTTATGAAGGAAGGTCAGTTATTCAGTCGTCTTAGCGAAAATATTAAAACAGCAATGTTATCCGAAAGATTTGCACGAATATTGAGATAGGGTATTGTTAAGAAAGCTACAAGTAGGCATATGTTCTTACTTATGATACCCTACATATCCTATATGTTTGTACACTTTATACCCGCCTGTGGTATGCGGCATAAGAACATATAAAACTTAAACAAAAACAATCTATCAACCAATATTATAAAACAAAGGAGACCAACACTAAGAAAGAAATAAACATTATTAAGTCAGATGATGAAATAATGGACAAGAATTACTTAATGAAACTAGGATATTTAGTTTATCTAAGTACTGAGGGAGTTCTTAATGAGGCTGCATATGGTGATGGACTTAAGACACTTAAAGAAATGCATAGTATATATGAATAAGACTGAATGCGATTAAAATTAAATTAATTCATAGTATTGTAGAGATGAGAAGCCAAGTGCTTCTTCTTTTTTTGTAATAAAATATAAGGAGTGTGGTGAAATTGAGGTTTAGGATTACTCAAACAGGTAAACCGGATATTGATAAAGTAGCCGGTTTTCTCTACAAAACAATTCAATCGGGTCAACTAAACACCAATATTAATAGAATGGAGGAAAAAAGAAGAAATTCAATAAAAATGTAGCTGAGGATACAGAATGATTGGCGAGTTAGTGTTACTATATGTTTAGTGGTTCACGAAGAAAGCACATCACAGATGTAGAATATAATACAGAATCATGAAACTATTAGCCGTTAATAGCATCGTCACTGAAAGGAATAGAGCTCAGGGACAAGAAAAGGAGAAGTGATTTTATATGTTTTGTTATCAATGTCAAGAAGCAGCAAAAGGAACAGGTTGTGATATAGCAGGGGTGTGCGGTAAAACACCAGAAGTGTCAAACCTTCAAGATTTACTAATCTATACAACTAAGGGTATTTCAGACATCGTCGTAAAAGGTGGCATCGATGTAACTACACTAGGAGCTACAAATGAAACTGTACTCGATAGTTTATTCAAAACAATTACGAATGCTAACTTTGACCCAGAAGCAATCAAAGCGCAGATCTATAAGAACATGGCAATTAGAGATGCTCTTAGAAATGATTTATCAAAAGAAGTTATCATGACTTTACATGACTGTGCATCGTTCACTTTAGAATCAGACGCAGAGCTTGAAGCTAAAGCAGACGCTGTTGGTGTGCTTCTAACAGAAAACGAGGATGTTCGTTCACTAAGAGAATTAATCACATACGGACTTAAAGGTTATGCTGCATATACACACCATGCACTTAACCTAGGCTACGCGGACAATGACCTATATGCGTTCACATATGAGTGCTTAGCGGCATTACTTGATGATACCTTAGATGCAGATGCACTTGTGACACTCACCCTTAAAACAGGCGAATACGGTGTTAAGGCTATGGCGTTACTTGACTCAGCTAACACAGGCAAGTTCGGTAACCCAGAACTTACAAAAGTGAATATCGGTGTTAGAAACAACCCGGCAATCCTTATATCAGGACATGATCTAAACGACCTTGAGATGTTACTAGAGCAGACTAAAGGTTCTGGCGTTGATGTCTATACACATAGTGAAATGTTACCTGCCAACTACTATCCAAAATTCAAAGAGTACGACAACCTAGTTGGTAATTATGGTAACGCTTGGTGGAAACAAAAAGAAGAATTCAAGACATTCAACGGTGCAATATTATTTACAACCAACTGTATAGTGCCACCAAAAGATGGTTCAGAAAACAGAATATTCACATCAGGTTCAGCAGGCTATCCAGGTATGGTTCATATAGAAGCTGATGAGAATGGTCAGAAAGACTTTTCAGAAGTAATCGCTAAAGCTAAAACTTTGCCAGCGCCAACAGAGATAGAAACTGGTGAAATAGTAGGTGGATTCGCTCATGCTCAAGTATTTGCACTGGCGGATAAAGTGGTAGACGCTGTTAAAACTGGCGCAATCAAGAAGTTCTTTGTAATGGCTGGTTGTGATGGTCGTATGAAAGACAGAGATTATTATACTGAGTTTGCGAGTGAATTACCGGCTGACACAGTCATATTAACAGCAGGATGTGCTAAATACCGTTATAATAAGTTACCACTTGGTGATATCAATGGCATTCCTCGCGTACTTGACGCTGGACAATGTAATGATTCATATTCACTCGCAGTTATTGCACTTAAATTAAAAGAAATCTTTGAAATGAATGATATCAACGAATTACCAATCGCTTACAATATCGCTTGGTATGAGCAAAAAGCAGTGATCGTTTTACTAGCACTCTTGCAGTTAGGTGTAAAGAATATTCACCTGGGACCAACACTTCCTGCGTTCTTATCACCTAATGTGGCTGACGTTCTTGTTAACACATTTGGTATCTCAGGTATTGGTTCTGTAGAAGATGATATCAATATGTTTATGGCATAATAACTTCATGAATTAATAACCTCCTCACTTATGTATAAAGACGTTAAGATCATCTGAAATGTAGATGATTTAACGTCTTTTTTTTATGCAAAAAGAAAGTGCTTATCAAAATCCAGAACCTTGTCTTTGACTTACAAGAATTTTGTATGCTTTTGGAGACATATGTACATATTTTTTGAAGGTTCTATAGAAATTCGAATAATCTTCAAAGCCGCTTTCAATACTAGCATCCATTATGCCTACACCGTTGCTGATAAGAGCTTTTACATGTTGAATGCGTTTTGAATGAATGTACTCACCGATGGTAAAACCAGTGTGTTTTTTAAATAGATGAGACAGATAATATTTATCCATATAGTGATGAGCGCTAATTGAATCCAAATCCATATAGTTAGTATGATTTTGATTGATATGATCTAGGACCTCAGCAATTCTAGATTGAGTGGTGACCCAATGGGTAGGGGTTGGTTTTGATTGATATTGTTCTTCTAAAAACATAATTAATTTTATCAAAGATAATTTGGCGTTGGTTAGAGACTTAGGGGTTTGTTTTTTACGTTCACTTATGATTGAGTCTATTAGATCAAGATAATCAGGATAATCGTTAAGAATATTTTGAAAATAATTAGAAACACCTGCAGATCTATTCTCAAATATACTTAACGGATTATAGCCATCAGGAAAGAAGGCGTGAATAGTGGCAGGATGAAACTGGATTACAATACGATCATATCTGGATCTACCCGCTACAAAAGGTCTGTGTATTTCTTGCTGATTGGTGATAATTAGATCACCAACTGACATGTCAAAAGCACACCCTTCCACATAATATCTGACGCCTTTACACATGGGGATGTAGATTTCATAACAATCATGAAGGTGAACATTAACATCACATCCAAATGAATGTTCCCGAAAAGCTAGTATTTCATTATCGTATTCTGTATAAATAACTGTTTGCATAGATAATCCTTCCAATGTTTATAATAATTATAGCTAAAAAACGCAAGATATACAATGTAAAAAACAAGAAAGCCCACTCATTAATCACAAAATAATATTATAATGAATGTAAGACGTTATTAAATAAATGAATACGAGTAGCTATATGAAAAGTATGTGAGTGAGGATATGAGTAGGGACATAAATAGGCAAATGAATAAACATATGAGTAGTTATAAGTATGTATATGCAGCTAAATAAGTAGGTTTATACAAAGAAAGGAAATGACTATGAGCAGGTTTGTATTAAGTGGTTTTGCAGATGAAATAGAGGCTGATTTTATCACTCAGCTAAAAGGGTTAAAGAGCCTTAATATTGGTTATATTGAGATTAGAGGAGTAAATGGGAGAAATATCACAGACCATTCATTAGAGGAAATCAAGGTCATAAAAAAGCAGTTACAAGATTTTGATATAAAGGTATCAGCCATTGGTTCACCAATCGGGAAAATTGATATGAAGGCAGATTATGATCAACATTATGAATTGTTCAAACATACAATAGCCATAGCTAGTAGTCTTGAAACTAGATACATACGACTTTTTAGTTTTTTTATGGAAGAAGAGGCAGTAAGTGCTAATGAAGCTACTGT
>JAQICP010000230.1 GCA_027858555.1 Vallitaleaceae bacterium | reverse complement strand
AGAAGCAACAGAAGAAGAAGTAGAAACAGAAGCAGAAGAAACCGCAAAGGACAAAGAGGATACAGAAAATTCAGATGAACCTGATTTATCAGCACTAGACGACGAACTATCCAATCTATTAGGAGAGACTGATAAATAATTACCTACTTAAGTCAAGTAGCAAAATGGTTTGTACACATAAACGAAAGAGGAAGTGACAGTTATGACAAACAAGAGAATCAAACTAATCAACAACATCGTATTTTATAGTGCTACTATTTTCGCAATGGGGGTTTTGATAAAAACTTATATCGACAGATCAAGGTTACCTGAGGGTATATGCCCAGCAGATACTAACGCGTTATGGATTTATATATCCATTGGACTTCTATTATGCTCCTTCGGTGTTAACGTATTCCTTGGGCTTAAAGAACGTAAAAACAAGAAATCAGAGTTGTAAAGCAGCTTTCTATGTAGCTTTACAGTTTGGGCATAAAGTACTATAATTGAATTAGGCTTATTATACCTTTAAGGAGGTGGGATTATGTCTAAATTGAAAATTGTTTTCGCTGTTTTATTATTACTTAGCAGTACAATTGTGGTTAATGCAGATACAATGACAGTAAAAAACACTGGTAATCTCATGGACTATGTCATTCCTATGGAAATCGAATATATCGAGATTATAGAAGTTGGCAATGGTTATGAAATTATTCAGATTACTAAAGGCAATGGGATTGATGATTTTGCGTTCTATGCCACATATAATATTGGTGGCTCTATCCGTTATGACATTGGACTAATGGATATCGATACTGGATTATTATGGATTACACATAATCCATATATAGCACCTAAGACGAAATTATTAATTCAAAATTCAACTACCGGTGAAAAATACTACTATAATGTGTTCAGTGGTACTGAGGCGAATGCTTATCCATTACAATTCGGTGATGGCAAGTACGAAGTTAAACTATATGAGCATACGACAGGATCCTCCTATAAGAAGGTGTATTCAAAAGTTTTCGATGTGAAGCTTGATAATCCGTTAGATGTATTTTTAGCATCTATTCTTGAGATTAACTGGTATGTAGAAGACGAAGCCATTATTTTGACAGAATCATTATTAGATGGGTTAAGAAAACAGTTGTATATAGCAGATAAAAAACTGACCACGGATCGTTATGTGATAATCAGTGATTATGAGGATTATTATCTGACTGATGACCAGATTATAAGTGTTTGTTATGAATATGTGATTAAAAACATAGCATACGATTATGAAAAAATCGAGACACTGCAATATAACTACATTCCAGATATAGATGAAACATTAAAGGATAAAACGGGCATCTGTTACGATTACTCAGTACTACTTGCTTCCATGTTAAGGAGTCAAGGGGTACCGGCTAAACTCATCAAGGGATATACTACCAATACGGATGTCTATCATGCATGGAATGAGATCTATCTTGAAGATGAGGAAAGATGGGCTGTGGTAGATACTACCTTTGATGCTTATTATAAACAAAATCGTATGACTTATAGCTTTGAGAAAGAGGCTGAGGAATATGTCGGCAGTATATACTATTAGGAAAATGGCAGTAATCAAGTCGTATAATAAGACCTTGTTAAGTAGAAATATTTAACAAGGTCTTTCTTTATTCAATAGGAAAGTGCTCATTAAAAACCTAGAACTTTCCATGAGAACAATTTATCCTGTAATAAATGAGTACAGTGGGATAAAACGTGTACTGGAAGTACACTTTGTTCTTCTCCGGTAAAGAGGGGTTTATAAGAATTTCATGTGATTTTGGGGTTAATGCACCATGAATATTCAGAAAATAGTGGTAAATTCGGTTAAAATTCATATCAACTTCATTTACATTGGTCATTATGATATTATAATCAATATATAGATACACCTAAGGAGGAATAGTAATGGAGAACAAGAGGAATCTAATTGAACAGATAGTTACAAGTATCAATCAAGTTATTGTAGGTAAGAAACCAGTTATAGAACTTCTTTCTATTGCACTGGCATGTGATGGGCATGTGTTGATTGAAGACGTGCCTGGAACGGGGAAGACAACACTTGCATTGGCGCTTTCTAAAACAATTGGTGGCAGTATGCACCGGGTGTCATGTACACCAGATGTTTTGCCTTCAGATATCACGGGGTTTACTATGTATAACCCTAAGAACAATGAGTTCGAATATAGAGAAGGGGCAATTATGGCTAATGTGTTTTTAGCCGATGAGATCAATAGAACCCCACCAAAAACACAATCAGGCTTATTGGAAGCCATGGAAGAAAGCAAAGTAACTGTTGATGGCGTCAGTTATCATTTGCCAAAACCTTTTATGGTGATGGCTACACAAAATCCCATTGAGTACTTAGGGACATATCCACTACCTGAAGCACAAATGGACAGGTTTTTTATGAAAATCTCTTTAGGCTATCCAACAGAAGATGAAGAATTAGAAATAATGAGTCGTTTCAGCAAAAGTAACCCACTAGATGATATGAAAGCAATTGTCAGGCTAGAAGATATTATTGCCTTACAAAATGAAATAGTAAATGTTAGGATTAACCCTTCTGTCTCAAGGTATGTGGCCCAGATCGCAAAAGAGTCGAGAAAAGATAAGAATGTGGCGCTTGGTATTAGCCCTAGAGGTTCACTGTATCTAGTGAGGGCAGCTAAGGCGTGGGCATATTATAACGGACGTGATTATGTGATACCTGATGATATTAAGTATATGTTATTACCAGTGTGTGCTCATAGGATTACCCCACGTGCTGAAGCCAAATATGAGAACTTGACCCATGTGGATATACTGACGGCAATACTTAAGAAGGCAACCGTTCCAAAAGGTGACTTTGATGGCAATGAATTAGGTGTCAGTAACTATGGTGGCAGTACTCTTGGTGGCGATAATCTTGGTGGTGAATTGAATGAATAAAAATAGATTGATATACCTAGCATTCCTAGGTTTTACAATTTATTTAGGTATCTATAAAGATGGGTTCGTCTCAACCATGTTGTTTTATATGACTTTACTTTTACCAGTGGCGTCACTCGGTCATTTGTTTCTTACCTATACACAATTTAGATTACTTGAATCACTGAATCGAAAATCCGTGGTAAAAGGCGACTCAGTAGAATATCAGTACCAGATCAATAATTATTCAAACGTCATATTCTGCCCGATGCAAGTTAAGTTTGCTGAGAGTGAAGTGTTGTTTAAAGATAGTGTATTGGCGGTTGATGATAGATTTGTGTTATATCCTGGCGAATGCAGAGTGATGAAAAAAACCGTTGATTGTAGGTATAGGGGTCTGTACTATATCGGCATAGACTGCATATACATCTATGACTTCATGGGTATTTTTAGAGCCAAATTCAGGGTATCGGAGCATCAAAAAATATTAGTATATCCTTTAATCAGGGAACTGGCACCTATCAAATTCAGAAAGACAGTCTATGAAGAAGCGGAATCTATTCTTAGTATTGAAAAAGAAAGCGCCAGTGTCTTTTCAGATATCAGACAATATCAAAATGGGGATTCCCTGCGCAACATACATTGGAAGTTATCGGCTAAAAAGAACGAGTTAATGACCAAAGAGTTTGAAGGCAGTACCAGTAGTAAAACAACGATCATGTTGAATGTAGATGGTTTGCCCTTTAGTTATGAAGAAAATGTGGTTATACAAGACTATATTATTGAAGGTGCAGTGGCAATTGTTAAGTATCTTCTTGATAATAATGCATCTGTCAATATGCTTTCATACAAGACGGAATTAAACCAGGTGAGTGGTACTGGAAAAGTGGGATTCGGTGCTTTTTATGAGTATTTGGCAAAAATGATGTTTTCTCAAAGCAACTTTGACAGATATTTGCTACAGAAGCATTATGATGCGTATGAACAGCAATCTCAGATGATGCTATTTACACCATTCATCAGTGAATCTTTTTATCAGTTCTTATCTAAAAAAATGGCAACTAACAGCAATATTATCGTATTTATCGTAGATCCAAAAGAAAATACACTTCAAAAATGTTTTGAGAATGTAGCACTTGAACCCTTGTATCGATTAATAGCAAAAGGTTTGACCATATATACAATTAATTTTGAAAATGGTATATGCAGATTGGAAGTGGCATAATGATAGCGATATTCATCTATGGATTTGGATTTGTATATCTGATAGCTAGAATTCTAGGGTATACACTTGCCATATATGAAGTGCTGTTAATTGTTTCTGTGGCGTATTTGTTCGTCATTACAGCACTTAGTAATAAGAAACGCACTTTGTGGATAATCATGTCCTTGATTATACTCATAGGTATAACCAACGTTGTGTTGATTTTTACTGGTTATATAGAAGAAGTTATGACACAGGTATGGCTTTTTGTTGAACCTTATTATGATTCTGTTTTTGTAGGGCAAGTTGTTGATCTGGGTAATTTCAGAGAAGGCATTATATTATTTTTAATTGCTATCGGTTGTTTTAAAGTAATTGAAAGTTATAAGGATCAAAAATACAGTTATTATGCATTTACGCTACTTAGTATTATATTAGTTTCTTTGGGGTTTGTATCAATCCGTTTATCTGCAAAAACAGATCGACTTTCAGTGGTTATATTTGCCATATCTCAGATGGTTTACTTTTTTTATCACTATTATTTGAGTAAAATAAAGTCTGTTGAAGAAAAAAGAGACGACTATAAGTTCACACCATTTTTCGTATTGGTGGGTTACTATGGTACGGTAGTTGTTATTATTGCCTTTGTATTGTTTGGAAGTGTTTCATATCCATTTCAAAAGCGAGTGGAACAGTATTCAAGTACAAGGGAACAAGAGACTAATTTATACGAACGCTATGATTATCTTATTGATAGATTAGGTACGATTAATGACAGTTTCAGATTCAAGGGAATGGATCTAATGTCTGTACATAGTGAGGATGAAACTAGATATTTGAAAGGTATCGTCTATGAGGTGTACGATGGGGCGTGGCATCAGATGTCCCCGGAAGAGGCAATCATATTGCCTCAGACATCACTTGAAGCATATGGAAATTATGACCATATTGATATTACTTATACTACAATAAACACACCAGTACTTTTCAGTGCAGGTTATATGG
>JAQICP010000201.1 GCA_027858555.1 Vallitaleaceae bacterium | reverse complement strand
GTAGTAGTAGCAGAAGAAGAAGTAGTAGTAGTAGCAGAAGAAGAAGTAGATGCAGAAGCAGAAGCTGAAGCAGAAGCTGAAGCAAAAGCAATAGTAGAAGAAGTGGTAGAAGTGGAAGTAGTTAAAGAAGTAGATGCAGAAGCAGAAGTAACGAAAGAAGCAGAAGCAAAAGTAGTTGAAGAAGCAGAAGCAGAAGCAGTTGAAGCTATTCCTTCAATGGCTGATTATGAAGCAGAAGTTGCTGCTAGCATGAGAAAGATTAGAACTGGAGATATTGTGAGTGGTTATGTTATAACAGTTACTCGCGACGAATTACTTGTCAATATAGATTATATAGCTGATGGTATTGTTCCGGCAGCTGAAATTCTTAGAATTAACGATGAAGCATTAGCTGATATGTACAAAGTCGGAGACAAAGTAAAAGCTGAAATCCTTAAAAAAGACGATGGTGAAGGTAATGTACTTTTATCACTTAAAAAAGGTGCTCAGATGATAGTATGGGATGAACTAGAAGCACATTACAAAAATGAGTCTGTAATCAATATAACGGTTTCTGAAGTGGTTAAAGGCGGTTTGGTATGTATGATCAAAGGCATTAGAGCTTTCATGCCAGCATCACTAGCATCTGCAGCCTATGTGGAAGACTTAAGTACTTTTGTTGGTCAAAGCCTAGATGTTAAAGTTGTAGACTTTGATATGCAAAAGCAAAAAGTAATCTTATCTAGAAAAGTAATAGAGATGGTTGGCTTAGAAGAAAAAAGAGCAGCTTTCTATGATACTATCAAAGTTGGCGATCGCATTACAGGTACAGTTAAGAAGTTAATGAACTTTGGCGCTTTTGTTAATATTGGCCCAGTTGATGGTCTTGTTAGAAATCAAGATTTATCATGGTCTCGTGTAAAACATCCTTCTGAGGTTGTTAAAGAAGGCGATACTGTTGAAGTGTATGTAACTGAAGTTGATAAAGCCAAGAAACGTATTGGTCTTGGACTTAAAGATATTAAAGATGACCCATTTGCTGCTAATTCAGCAGAGTTTACAGCGGGAAAAGTATACGAGGGTGAAGTGACACGTGTTGTTGATTTCGGAGCTTTTGTCAAATTAGGCGAAGGATTTGAAGGTTTGGTTCACATATCACAACTTTCAGATGAACGTGTAGAAAAACCTTCTGATATTGTTAAAGAGGGCGACAAAGTACAAGTGAAAATTGTTGAGATTAATACTAAAGACAAAAGGATACGTTTAAGCATGAAAGATGCAAAAGAAGCTGAAGAAAGTGCTCAAGTTGCAAAATATGCTCAAGAAGAGGGTAATGCAACCACTAACTTGAAAGATGTTTTTTCTGCATTCCTTAAAGACATCGAAAAATAATGCATGTACAGGAAAGTTAACTAGTCTTTCATTAGGATGAGGGCTGGAAGGGTTTGATTGAATGTTACACGAGGCTAGTTTAATTCTAGAAGGCGGCGGTATGAGAGGTGTTTATACTGGTGGTGTTTTAGAGTATTTTATGGAGCAGGATTTATATTTTAGGAAGAATTATGGTGTTTCAGCAGGGGCATGTCAAGGCATGTCATACCTATCAAGACAAGCAGGCAGAAATAAAAAAGTGACCATTGATTTAATTAATGACAAGCGTTATATGAAGTTATCAGGGATTATTGATGGCACTGGCTTATTTAACAAAGACTTTGTATTCGATGAAATACCAAACCATTTAGTAAAATTTGATTTTGAAGCATTTACAAAAGGACCAGAAGAGATGTATGCCGTTGTTACAGATTGCAAGACAGGTGAAGCTGACTATATCAATCTCAAAGATATCACTAAACATCAAGATATCTTAACAGTTTTATTGGCATCTTGTAGCCTACCACTTATTGCACCATCTGTGGACTATAATGGTGAAGTATACATGGATGGTGGGCTAGCAGATTCCATTCCTATTAGGCATGCTTATCAAAATGGCTTTAATAGGCATGTATTGATTCTAACAAGAGAACGTACTTATAGAAAAGATATAACTGATAAGAAACAACGCGTTATTAGAAAGGTATATAAGAAGTATCCAAGATTAATAGAAGCAATTGAAAGACGAGACGTTAATTATAATCAGTCTAGAGATATCATCGATGTGCTTGAAGCAGAAGGATTAGTATATCCAATCTATCCTAAAGAACCATTAATTGTTTCAAGAACTGATCGAGATCAAAAAAAATTGGAGCTTGCCTACCAGATGGGCTATGAGGATGGTCGCTATCACCATGACAGACTTATAGATTTTTTGGAAGGATAACCATATGAAGGAGTGATTGATAGTATGACAGAAATCGAAAAAACGAATAACAGGTATTTGAAAATATTAGTAATTGTTTCTGCTGTGATTTTACTGACGGTTTTTATCTTATTAGCGCTTGGTGTGTTTAGTAGGGACACTAGAACGGATGAAGAGAAACTTGCAGATGCTGGTGTTAAAACCATGCTTGCTGATTCTAAGATAACGACTTATCATATTAACATTGATGATTTAGAAATTGATGGTCTAGATGGTATTCAGGCACAAGTACTAAAAGGCGTGCTAAAAGACTTAAACATCGAATTAGTAGTCTATCAAGAGGCATCCACTAAAACTATGAAGATAGAATTTGATTTAAACCAAAAGACACTTCCAATACTTGATGGTGAGTTATTTGTAAATGATGAGTTGATTGCTATTAGTGTGCCTACATTATATGATAAAACTATCTATGGTTATACTGGTAATTTAAGTGGCTTACTTGCTTCG
>JAQICP010000150.1 GCA_027858555.1 Vallitaleaceae bacterium | reverse complement strand
GTCCTAAGATTGAAGCACCAACTAGTGCTGTCCAACCACCAACTGAGTGAACAGCTGTTGATCCAGCAAAATCAATGAAGCCTGCTGCAGAACCAATTTCAAGTTGTGATAACCAACCGCCACCCCATCTCCAGTGACCTGATACTGGGTAAATGATTACTGTTACAAAGAAACTATATACTAAATAAGATATAAATTTAGTTCTTTCAGCCATGGCACCAGATACTATTGTTGCTGCCGTCGCTGCGAATACTGTTTGGAAGATTAATCCTACATAATCACCATCGTAGAAAAACATGCCTGACGGATTACCAATTAAACCACCTAATGAATCTGCTCCATACATGATACCATAACCGATTACCCAAAACATCACTGAACCTACTGAGAAGTCCATTAAATTTTTCATAATAATGTTACCGGCATTTTTCGCTCTTGTGAAACCTGTCTCTACCATTGCAAATCCAGCTTGCATGAAAAATACCAAAGCTGCTGCAATTAAAACCCATATACTATCTAAAACAAAACCTAAATCTGTTATATTACTAATTTCCATAATTTCACTCCTTCTTCATTTGTCAACTTTATAATAACCTATTAGTCTGAACTAATCTGTAACCTAGCAACCTTTATTCTATCGATCAAAAATCCCCTTTAAGATCATTATAAAATTGCTAATTGATTTAATATGCTTGTGTCTACTGCGATTTCTGTCTATAGCGCCTTAACGCCTTCTTCACCGGTTCTTACTTTGATGACGTTTTCTACTGGATAGATGAAAATCTTACCATCACCAATCTCACCGGTTCTTAATATTTCTAATGCTGTTGAAACAACTAAATCTACCGGTACCTCAGAAACAACAACTTCAATTCTAGCTTTAGGCAATAAATCAATACTATATTCATTGCCTCGATAGTATTCTGTTTTACCTTTCTGTAAGCCACAACCTAAAACATTTGTGAATGTCATACCTGCTATCCCAATACCATTAAGCGCTGCTTTTAACTCTTCAATTTTGTTTGGTCTTGTGATAATGTCAACTTTTGTAATTTTATCCATTCTTCTTGCCCTCCTAATTAATCATTTGTGGAATATCAATTAAAATAAAAAAAGCCTATATACTTCGCAAGAAGTATATAGACTACATTGTCTATTCCAGTAATATGATGCGTCTTCGCATCTAAGTTATTTTGTAATTATAGTATGACTTCATAGTAATGTCAACAAGTTTTTGAAATTTTTATTATATTTTTAATCGTTTTCCTCTGAAATGCCTATAATATATGAGTTATTTCAATGAAATATGAAAGATAAAATTATTGAACTTTCATAAATACAATTACATATACTTAATCAAATCCCCATTCTTATACCTTTCTATACATAGATAGCTGTATACCATATAACAACAATCAATAAAATGACTGGAATTATAAGATACAAAACACCATCTTTCCTTTTTTTATAGATCATATCCGATAATCCCTTGAGTGACAGGTAAGTTCCGAATGACAAGATCCATATCCACATATATATCAATCTTCCGGTATAGTCCTTGTAAATAGCAATAATAAATAATATAACAGCAATAATCCCTATGAATGAACTCACCATAGTAATCCGTTTATTAACATCTGAATTTTCGTTAAAAAGTTCTTTCATCTGTTTTCTCCTATTGATTATTAATTTGATCAACCATTTCCATGATGGCTAGGCTATCATCTAATGTCATGCCTTCGTGTTCTTTTTTACCATCTCTTATGGCCTTATTAACCGCGTCAATCTCAAAAGTGTAGTTCTTTCCCCAATTCTCAAAAGAATATGTCTCAATTTTACCGTCATCTAAGGTGATAATCATGGTGTTACCAAACCAAGCATCTGGCAAAAGAATATTACCAAGTGTCCCTACTATATATACTTCTGATCTGGTATTCACATTGATAGCTGAATGCATCATAACAGCCGCATGATTAGGGTATTCCAAAAATGCCATAGACTGTAAATCCACATCCGTATCGCCCTTAATCTGCTTTGATACAATACTTAGGGGTTGATCTTTAAATACCATCTGTGCCATTGCAAGTGAATAGACGCCCACATCAAGTACAGCACCACCACCAAGTTTTTTATTTAGTATTCTTTCATCAGGATTATGATCGTCATCGATCATATAGCCAAAATCTGATTTCATATATCTAATTTGCCCAATGGCATTACCCGCAAGAAGTTTTCGTAATTCAACTATGGTAGGCTTAAATCTTGTCCACATGCCTTCCATGAGAAATACATCTTCTTCCTTGGCAACTTGTATCATTTCTTTCATCTCTTTTGTATTGATTGCCATTGGCTTTTCACAAAGAATTGCTTTCTTTGCTCTCAAACACATAATGGTATTGACCTTGTGAAACACATGAGGTGTAGCAATATAAACTGCGTCAATATCAGGATCCGCAGCAATCTTCTCATACGAATCATATGCTTTTTTTATCCCATACTTTATCGCAAATGCATCAGATCTACCTTGGTTCCTTGATGCAACAGCTTCTATGATGCAATCACTTGTATTTTGTAAATCCGAAGCAAAAGTATTGGCAATTCGACCAGTTCCAATAATAGCCCATCTAATTTTCTTAACTGCTTTTGTAATACCCACGGTCATAAACTCACTCCTTTTTCTGTATTATAACATAGCAATGTGAAAGGCATAAGAACAAATCAAAGTTTTTCTTAGCCCTATTTCAAATAAAGTTCTTTGAATTCACTAGGCGTACGTCCAGTTACCCTTTTAAACTGTTTAGAGAACGTAAAGCTATCCACATAACCCAGTTGCAATGCAATTTCCTTGATACTATGCTCACCACTTGTGAGTATGCTTTGTGCATGCTTTATACGATGTCTGATAATATAATTTCCAGGCGATATACCGTAATGCATTGTAAAAATCTTACGGAATTTCTCATAACCCATATTGACATGTACGGCAATGTCCTCAACATTGATCCGACCATTATAATGTTTTGCTATATATTCAGTAGCTCTAGATAATACATTTTGATCAGATGTTGAAGCTTGATTGATTTTGTCACAATAATTAATCTTAACTAGATACTGAATAATTTTAGGAAGGGTTAGAGACAATGCCAGATTATCCACACTGGCCAGCTCATCATGGAATTGAAAAAACGATTCTATCATATCATAATCTATGCCTGGTTAAAGGGCGATTAAGATGCCATCAATTATACTAGATAAGACACATACTACCGAAATGAATAGAAGTCGCAACTATCTGATCCTAGAAGGCATTACAGGAATTGGGCAGTTTTCATTAACTACAGGTGCATTTCTTGCAGGATTTATCAGTTTTCTTGGCGGTTCTGAAACACTAAACGGAAGCCTTGGTGTTATTCCCGCAGCCATGGGTATTTTACAGATTTTTTCATCCCTACTCATGAGAAAAGCCAGCAACAGAAGCTCAAAGATCAGCTACTTGAACCTATGAAGGATTCTGTGTTTATCAAGGTCATTTATTTGTATATTCTCTGGAATTTTGCATTATTTATTGGTGGACCTTATATTGCTGTTAGGTCTTTCCCACTTTTTATGGGGTTTTGTCACCTTGAAAAACTATGCCATTATGGTACCAGCTCTTAATATCTTAGGTGGTATTGCTTGGGCAGGCGTCGGTATTTCACTATTTAACATCCAGTTTCTATTTGCTAAAAAAGAGATCCGTACAAAATCTATCGGGTTAAATGCAGCCCTCGGCGGCATCACAAGCATTATTGCAGTTAAACTTGGTGGCTTATTTATTAATATAATGGGTGACTCATCTTTCAAAATTGGTTACTTCTTAGAAATAAGTGGTATGCAAATTACTTTTATACTATCAGGCATTTTTATAGCCCTCAATGCATTGTACATACGACTTGTTTTAGTTAAAGAAGC
>JAQICP010000035.1 GCA_027858555.1 Vallitaleaceae bacterium | reverse complement strand
CTGCCGATAAAGAAGGTCTTGATAGTGGCAAGTTAGCAGAAGGTATTTTAGAAGTATTGCCTGATGGTTTTGGGTTTTTAAGAAGTGATAATTATATGCCAGGTGAGGATGATATCTATGTATCGCCTTCACAAATAAGAAGATTCAGGTTAAAAACTGGCGACATTATTAGAGGGAATGTACGCGTAAGAAAAGAAGGTGAAAAATTTGGCGCTCTCTTATATGTACAGGCAGTTAATAATGCAGATCCAGCTCTAATAATGAGAAGACCTAATTTTGAAGATTTAACACCAATATTTCCCAGTGAACGTATGCGTCTAGAAACAACTGAAAAGCATTTTTCAACAAGGTTAATTGATTTTATTGCGCCAATCGGCAAGGGACAAAGAGGTATGATTGTTTCACCGCCTAAGGCTGGTAAAACTACGTTATTAAAAGAAGTGGCCAATGCAATTACAAAGAACCATCCAGAAGTCAACTTGATCGTACTTCTAATCGACGAAAGACCTGAGGAAGTAACGGATATCAAACGTTCTATTAAAGGCGTTAATGTGGAAGTAATTCATTCTACTTTTGATGAATTACCAGAACATCATAAACGCGTAACTGAGATGGTTCTAGAAAGAGCCAAGCGTATGGTTGAACAAAAAAAAGATCTGGTTATTCTACTTGATTCAATTACAAGACTTGCAAGGGCATATAATTTAATTACATCACCAAGTGGAAGAACCCTGTCAGGTGGCCTCGATCCTGCAGCTTTATATATGCCTAAGAAATTTTTTGGCGCGGCTAGAAACATTGAAGAAGGTGGCAGTTTAACAATCCTTGCTACGGCACTGATTGATACTGGCTCTAAGATGGATGATGTTATTTTTGAAGAATTCAAAGGTACTGGAAACATGGAATTGGTGTTAGATAGAAAATTATCAGAAAAACGCATATTCCCAGCAATCGACATCTCAAAATCCAGCACAAGAAGAGAAGATCTACTATTCACTAAAACTGAACAAACTGCTGTAGACAAGCTTAGAAAAGCTACTGGTAATATGCGATCAGAAGAAGTGATAGAGAGTTTACTCAAAGTATTTGTTAATACAAAAACAAATGAAGAATATATTCAGAAGCTAACTGGAAACATCCTAGAAAAATACTAAATAAGTATTGCATGGCTATGGGCACTATGATATAATGTAAAAGCTGTTTAAAATTAATTGCATATAATTATTCGATCGACTTAGGTCGACATATCATAATTAGATTATGTCGAGAAAGAGGTGAAAAAAATGAGAGAAGCTATTCATCCAGAATATCATCAAGCTAACGTAAGATGTAACTGTGGAAACGAATTTGTGACTGGTAGTACGAATGAATCAATACATATTGAGATATGTTCAAAATGTCATCCATTCTATACAGGCACACAAAAGAATAGAACTGCACGTGGACGTATTGATAAGTTCAACAAAAGATATGGAATTGAAAATGAAGAAGCGTAATCTATTCATAAAAAAGAAAAGTTGGGGATATCCTCAACTTTTCTTTTTCGTGCAGTAGGAAAGTTCTTATTAAAAGCATAGAACTTTCCATGAAAACAATTTCACTTTGTGAAAACGCGTACTGGAAGTACGCTTTGTTCTGCAGTAGGAAAGTTCTTATTGAAGCACAGAACTTTCCATGAGAACAATTTCACTTTGCGAAAACGCGTACTGGAGGTACGCTTTGTTCTGCAATGTAAAGTTTGTTGTAATCAGTGCATATCTGTTTATATTGGTAAAAATGTGATATACTATTGTATGAAAAGGCAGGCAATTACATAGCTTTTGTTATTTGGCTGTCTTGAATAATATCTAATTTGTATAGATATAATACATTGAAATGGAAGTGAAAGTATGAAAAGAGTTAATATTGGTGGGCAAGCTGTTATTGAAGGCGTCATGATGAAAAATGGTGACGATTATGCAGTAGCAATTAGAAAGCCTGATCAAGAAATCATAATTGATAAAAAGCAATATGTTAGTTTTACTAAGAGACACAAGTTGTTGAATTTACCTATCTTCAGAGGCATGGTAGCATTCGTAGAATCCATGGTAATCGGTATGAAGATACTAACTTATTCTGCTGAGTTTTTTGAAGTTGAAGAAGAGCAAGGTAAGTTTGAGAAGAAGTTAGAGGATAAATATGGCAAAAAGAAAATGGATGGATTCTTCATCGGTTTAGCTGTTGTTTTAGCTATGTTATTTTCGGTTGGATTGTTTATTTTACTACCACTGTTCATATCTCAGTTATTGAAACCAGTTTTACCAAATGCAAGAATGGTGAATCTAGTTGATGGTTTAATGAGAGTGGTAATTTTATTGGTATATATGGCAGTTATAAGACTCATGAATGATATTAAAAGGGTATTTCAATATCATGGTGCTGAGCATAAAACAATTAACTGTTTAGAGCATGAAGAGGAATTAACCGTTGAGAATGTAAGAAAGCATTCAAGATATCATAAACGTTGTGGTACTAGCTTTATATTTCTAGTAGTGCTAATTAGTGTTGGTGTGCTAACATTGTTTAATGTGGATACATTTTTACTTAGACTAGGTGTTCGATTATTGCTCTTACCTTTTATCGCTGGTTTATCATATGAAGTGATTAAACTTCTAGGAAGAACTGATAATAAAATATCCATGTTTTTTAGTAAGCCAGGAATGTGGTTACAACAACTTACAACAATAGAACCTGATGATGATCAGATAGAAGTAGCGATTGCATCTGTTAATGCCGTGTTACCAAAGGAAGATACTGATGAAGATACAAGAACTGCTTGAACTGGGGAAGAATGAACTTAGCGTTTTAGAAGAAGGTGCTCTTGAGGCAAGGCTTCTATTGGAATATACCTTAGACTGTGATCATCATTATATTATTTTAAATGGTGAGGAACGACTAGAAGATGATCTGATTGATAGATACATTACATGTATTCAAGAACGAAAAGCTAATAAGCCCATTCAATATATCATGGGATTGCATGGGTTTTATAATTTAGTGTTGAAAGTGACTACAGACACATTGATTCCCAGACAAGAAACAGAAATTTTGGTTGAGTTCATATTAGAAAATATTCAGGACACAGATAAGTTGCTAATGGATATAGGGACTGGTACTGGTTGCATACCTATAGCGATATGCAATGAGAAGCCAGCTATTAATGCCGTTGGAGTAGATATATCAAAAGAAGCACTGGAAGTTGCCACTTACAATAGCAGTATGTATGAACTTGAGGAACAAATCACATTTATCAATAGTAATTTATTTGCGGGTATCGATAGTTCTTATTATGATACGGTTGATATTCTAGTTTCTAATCCCCCATACATACCGACAGAGGTTATCAGAACCCTTGATGCACAAGTTAAAGACTATGAGCCTTTGTTAGCCTTAGATGGCGGCGATGATGGACTAGACTACTATAAACTCATCAGTAAAGAAGCAAAAAGATATCTCGCCGACCAAGGCCTTATCGTATTTGAAGTAGGACATGATCAAGGTGAAGCGGTTATTCAGATATTAAAGGCGTATGGGTATACAAGTCCAGGTATGATTCAAGATTTAAGTGGTGTCTATAGGGTTGTGTATGCAACTATGAATAAGATATAAGAGGTGAAGTATGCTTGATAAATTAGATGATATGCTAATAAGATACAAAGGTATAGAGGATCAAGTAAATGATCCTGAAGTGATTGGGAATCAAGATGTTTGGCGTAAGCTAATGAAAGAACGTAGTGAGTTAACACCAATCGTGGAAAAATATCTTCTGTACAAAGATGCAAGACAAAATATCGAAGACAGTTTGAAGATGATTGATGAAGAAACTGATGAAGATATGAAAGAGTTAGCCAGAGAAGAGCTTAATGAAAATACAGAAGTAGTAGAAGTTCTTGAGAATGAAATCAAAATATTACTCATACCGGTTGATCCTAATGATAAAAAGAATGTTTTTGTCGAAATTAGAAGTGGTGCTGGTGGTGATGAAGCGGCTCTTTTTGCTGCAGAGCTATATCGCATGTATACTCGTTACGCAGAACGTATGCGTTGGAAAGTTGAAATATCCAGTATTAATGAGAATGGTATTGGTGGCATCAAAGAAGTTGTTTTTTTAATCACTGGAGAAGGTGCTTATTCAAAACTTAAATATGAGAGTGGTGTCCATAGGGTACAAAGGGTGCCAGCTACTGAATCAAGCGGAAGACTTCATACATCTACAGTAACGGTAGCCGTACTTCCAGAAGCTGAAGATGTTGAAGTGGAAATCGATATGAACGATATTCGCGTTGATGTATTCAGGTCATCAGGTAATGGTGGGCAATCTGTTAATACAACTGATTCAGCAGTACGCATAACCCATGCACCATCTGGATTTGTGGTTTCTTGTCAAGACGAGAAATCTCAGTTGAAAAACAAGCTTAAGGCGATGAAGGAACTCAGAACTAGGCTATATGATCAACAGCTTAGAGCCCAACAAGCTGAACTATCAGCCGATAGAAAAAGCCAAGTTGGTACAGGAGACCGTTCAGAGAAGATTAGAACTTATAATTTTCCACAAGGTAGAATTACGGATCATCGCATACATTTATCACTATTTAGAGTAGATGCTATTATGGATGGTGACATAGATGAATTCATTGATAGTTTAACAACAGCTGATCAAACAGCAAAATTACAACATATGGCAGAGTAATTAAGACCCCTTATCAATTAGATAAGGGGTCTTGTAAATATCGACCAAAAGGAGGGGGGAGAGCTAATAATATTCTACATATTGACGATTGTTTTTGGCGCTCATTAGGAGTAAGCTTTATAAGGGCTTTGAGAAATACATGGAATTATTAAAAATAAAGCCTGAAAGTATAGTGAATAATGAACAAGATGATTTTGGAATATGAAAAGGAGTAAAAATGATTACGATATTAGGACTTGGAATAGCTATAGCTGCAGGGTTTTTAGTTGGTAAATTAATTGAATTTTTAAAAATACCTTCAGTAGCTGGATACATCATTGCGGGGTTGTTACTTGGAAAATCTTTTTTAGGCATTATAGATACGGAATTTATCACCAGTACAAGTATGGTTAGTGATATTGCATTAGCAATTATTGCCTTTTCTATTGGTGGTGAACTCGTGTTTGATAAACTTAAGGAAATCGGTTTTCGAGTTTTTTTTATTGCATTAGCTGAAGGTGGTATGGCCTTTGCGTTAGTGTTTGGTTCTATGCTATTATTGAAACAACCAATGGCAGTATCCCTGTTACTGGGTGCAGTAGCTTCAGCAACGGCACCGGCTGCAACGGTTATGGTTCTTAGTGAACTCAGATGTAAAGGACCACTTACAAGCACCTTGATAGCGGTAGTTGCAATTGATGATGTTATATGTTTATTGATCTATGCAATTGCATCTTCTGTAGCCAAAGTTCTTGTAAAACACGGTGAAACAATTCATATATCAAAAATCATTTTAGGACCTTTGTATGAAATTGGGGGTTCACTTCTACTGGGTATAGTTGTAGGGACGATTCTGGTATTTATGATTCGGTTATTTTCAAGAAATAAAGAGGTGTTAGCGCTAGTTGTAGCTGCCATCTTCATTACAATCGGACTTTCACAATACTTCCAACTATCAACATTACTCAGTAATATGACACTTGGTATCATTGTTTCTAACTTTAGTAGTAGAAGGTTAAAGGCATTTATGGTGATCGAATCAGTTACAGCACCAATATATAGATGTTTCTTCGTCTTAGCAGGTGCAAGGTTGGATTTGAGTTTGGTATTACAAGTCGGTGTGATCGGTGTGGTTTATACGGCTGCAAGAATGGTTGGTAAAATAGCTGGGGCATCATTTGTAGCAACAATAACTAAAGCGGATAAAAATGTAAGAAAGTTTTTAGGATTTGGGCTCTTGTCGCAGATTGGGGTAGCTGTTGGGCTGGCAATTGTTGTCAGTCATGAATTTGCAGGGACCAATATAGGAGATATAGTTATAACAGTACTCCTCGCTACAACAGTTATTACGGAGATTGTTGGACCGTTATTAACAAAATTTGCAGTAATCAAATCAGGCGAAGCTTATAATGTTGAACTATATTCAGAAGATGATTAAGCAATAGGAGGTATTTATGCAAGTACTAATTATTATACTAAATGAAATTGAGTATTTAGAGAGTGTCGTTAAATTATTAAGGGAGACAGGTATTCGAGGAGCTACCGTTTTAGATGGACTTGGAAGTAATTCGAAAAATAGCCAACTAAGTACACCATCCTTCTTAGCGAGTATTGTTGAGTCTCTTGAACAAGGCGGTCATGTTAAAAAAATTATCATCTCACTTGTGGAACGAGATGAACAAGTTCAAAGTGCAATGGATAAGATAAATGAATTAGTGAATAATGAAAATAAGAAAACAAGTGGTGCCATTATGATGACACTGCCGGTGAATCACATGCGTGGTGGTGAATTAGAACGTCATATTATTAGACGTGATTCTAAAAAGGATAATCAAGGTAGTTAGTCAACGTAATTCATCAAGGCAATTAATAGCATCTATTTAGAAGGAGCCGATATGGACTTATTAGTAATTATTGTAAATAACTATAAACCTAGGAAGTTAGTAAAGAGCTACCTCAGAAGCATTGGTTTGGGTGATTACATCGTCATGCTTTCTTCAGGTACTTCTTCGGTAAATCAAATATACGATAATGTTAAATCGATGATTGATTTACCATTTGATGATATGTCAGATAATCAAAACAAAGGAAAGACACTTTTTGTGGTTAATCATGATGTTGAGAAAACCCAAGAAATTATTGATCATATTGCCAGTGTTTTTGATCAGGAAAAGAAGCAATTCAACTCAGGGATTGTTTTTAGCATTCCAGTTAACGGTATATTTCCTGAGAATGTTATCTAAGTAAGTGGCACTTATGAGTTTTGAAAATGATACCTTAATGTCAAAAGATATCATTGTCAAAAGTTACAGATTCAGTCAGAAGATCATGAGAATATGTCAGTTGTTTCATAATCTGCTTGATAGCAATAAGTTTGAATGATATTATGAATATATACTAATAATGAGAGTGGTCAATATATGAAAAAAAATATTAATGGATTCAGCTTAACAGAACTCTTGGTAGTCATTGCCATACTTGCAGTCATAATTGCCATAGCATTTCCTTATATTATACCTTGGGTCGAAAATTCTAAACGGACAGTGGATATAAGTAACGCCCAAGAACTTGCAAAAGTGACAACT
>JAQICP010000028.1 GCA_027858555.1 Vallitaleaceae bacterium | reverse complement strand
ATAATTATCTGGTTTTGGTTCAAAGAAATCATTTTTATTATTGTTCACTTCAGATATTAAGAATGCGTATATTGAACACACTGAATGGCTTACTATATCAAGGATGCCTGGCTCATCTGAACCTACTACAACAGCAGCGCCTGCGCCATCACCAAATAACACGCAAGTATTACGATCTTCCCAATTAGTTAATTGTGATAACTTTTCAGAACCGATGATTAACACATTCTGAGCTTTACCCGTTTTAATATATTGCTCTGCCGTATTTAGTGCAAAGAGAAACCCTGAGCATGCAGCTGAAATGTCAAAACAAAAAGCTTTCTCTGCACCTATTGCATCTTGTACTAAACAAGAAACAGAAGGGCAAGTATATTCAGATGACATGGTCGCAACTATGATCATGTCTAATTCTTCTGGTTTAATGCCTGAACCGCTTAGGGCATCAAGTCCTGCTTTAGTCGCCATTTGATGATTGTCTTCAATGGCAATTCTTCTTTCTTTAATACCTGTTCTAGAAAAGATCCATTCATCTGTTGTGTCTACTATTTTTTCAAGATCTTTATTTGTTATAATATTTTCTGGAACATATTTACCTGTACTGATTATTTTTGCGTATTTCACGAGTGCCTCCTAGTTGTTAGGTATTCTTTTATCCTTTAGAACAATTTCCCTTCGGGAAAACGTGTACTGGTGGTACACTTTGTTCTTATCTCAAATTATTTGTTTGTGTTGTTAGATTGTTTGACTGTCAAAGCAAAAGGTTTGATAGTCAAAGTATATCAAAATCTCACTATTTGTCAAGTTTTTTTAATTGAATTCTAATATAAAGCTAGCTGAATTTATAAGAAATCGTGTTATACTTGTAAAGAATTAACACGCATATAATGTTTATAGTTGAAGGAGGATTATTTTGAATATTCAATTAAAACAAGGGGTTTTAGAAATGTGTATACTTGCTTTTCTAGAAAAGCAGGAAAATACTGGCTATATTATCGAAAAGTCAATGACTAATCAATTCAAAATTCCAGAGGGTTCCATATACCCATTGCTTAGAAGAATGGTACAAGATAATTATATTGAGTCCTACTATATAGAAGAAGACAACGCCAAGAAAAAGTATTTCAAAATCAATCAACACGGGATTACTGAGCTGAATAAGTTAGTTAATCAATGGCAAAGTCTAGTCGGTCGCGTTGGTGATTTCACAAAGGAGGCATCTATTAATGAATAGAGAGCAATATCTAAAATCCTTAGATCAATTGCTTTCTTCACTTCCATATAATGAGCGTCGGGATATCATGTTCGATTATGAAGAACATTTTATTGAAGGTATCAAAGAAGGTCTCTCAGAAGAAGATATATCGAGATCTTTGAGTACCCCTGAATCAATTGCTTCAAAATACGTGACCACACCTACTCCGCTTATAGAAGTTGAAGAAGACAATACTCACATTGATAATAATTCAACTGTTTTACCGAATAAGACCGCGATTGACTCTGTTATAACCACTAAGTCTACAATTGACTATGTGGTCCCTAATAAACCTACGATAGAAACACCAATACCTAATAAAGCACAACAGACCATTCAAAAACCAGCCGAGTCTCGTAAAAAAGCTAATAACCCACTAGCTATGCTACTGATAATCTTTGCTCTGCTTATTTTATTTAGTTTTGTCATAGGTCCTTATGTCGTGTTTTGGTCGTTAGTAATAGTCTTTTTTGCCGTATCTATTGTATTTTTGTTTTCAGGTTTCACTATATTTATATCCACCATTGTATCAATGCCCTTGGCTATATTTAACATACCAGTTGAGCTACTAGATCACCCTATATTCTTACTGTCAGGTTCTGTTTTCTTAGTTTCACTTGGTGGACTTTTTCTAATTATAACTTACTACTTCGGTAAGGGTTTGATTTATCTGGGCTTCTATTACATCAGATGGTGTTTTAGAACAATAAGGGGGTATTAGATGAAATCATTCAATAGATTTTTAGGTTTTTCAGCACTCATTTTAGTAATTCTTATGATAACCTCTTTTATGATTGCTTTCAGTTACACTGTGTCTCATCCAGATTTATTTGATTCATTTCATATATCTTTTAGCGACAGTTTTAATTGGAATATCAATAATCATAAAAGCAGTGATTATGAAACCATTGTTGAAGCTAAAAACTTCACAACTGATAATGTGATTTCTACTATATCTATTAATTCAGATTTTACAGAAATTATTTTTATAGAAGAAGATAGAAGCGATATCCTTGTTGAACAATATCTAGAAAAACCAAATACTTCTGCTTATCGAACTTCTTATGATGTTAGTGTAGACGATGATGAATTAAAAATCATATCTAGTCAGAGTATATTCAATATAATGTTGGACAGGGATTATGAAAACAAGATAACTATTCATGTGCCAAACAACGTACATTTTACCACTTTAGATATCAAGTCAGCTTTAAAGGAAATAACCAAGGAAAGTATCCTAAGTAATGTGGACAATATATATATCGATGATAATATTGGACGTGTGACTATCGACATAACATCACCTAAAGAGGTGGTTAAGGTTACCAGTGATATAGGCAGCATAACTATCACTGGATCTAGTAATATCAGCACTTTAGATCTTACTTCTAATCTTGATAGCATCTATCTAGATTTTGATGGTAATATTGATTATCTGTATATGGAATCTGATTTAGGTAGTATTAACGCAATTATTACCGGCGCAATTCAGGCTGGTAATATTGTGACTGACATAGGCAAAGTTGTATTGCGTTTTGGTTCTGATATTGGTTCTTTGGATGTAACGACGAGTGTCGGGAATATCGATTTATATATGCGAGAAAATTTTAGTACCTATGCACAAAGTGATACAGGTAGAGTTGAAAGCGATTTTCCTCTTGGGTCTAAAGGCTCTGAGAATATCATTACTATAGAATCTGATACAGGCAGTATCTCAATTAATGCTATTGAATAACATAGAAATTGTGCACAGTAGGAAGTTCCTATTTTAATGCGGACTTCCTATCATGCCAAATAAAACGTCCAATATACAACTTATCCTTAATGTTTATTTCAATATAGGATACGTTGTTTTTATATGGATATGGACATATACTATAGAAACTTTTCTACCACAAGAAAAAGTCCCACCAACGAAGGTAGGACAAAATATATGTATAATCTATAAAAAGGGGGGGATAGTTTATATATGTATAATACCAACCTAATATGACGACCAGGTGACCAACGCATTACAATTATATTACAAACTAAATAATTATATTAATCCCCTATCCACTAATACGTTCGTAAGCATAGCAAATTGTTCCAAACTGAGAGCTTCCCCACGTATAGTTGGCATGATATTAATCGATTCCAAACTCTGTGCAACAACTTCCTTATTCATACCTAACTGATGATGCATTGTGTTAACTAGTGTTTTTCTTCTTTGGTTAAATGATGCTCTTATGATTTTGAACATCTTTATCGAATCCACAACATTCACTGGTGGTATTTTATATTTTGTTAGTCTGATAACCGATGAGCCCACTTTGGGTCTGGGCATAAAACATGTCGGTGGTACATTTGTTACCAGATGTGTGTCGGCGTGAAACTGTACTGCCAATGATAACGCCCCATATATCTTCGAATTAGGTGGTGACTTGATTCTGTCAGCTACTTCTTTTTGTATCATAATCGTGATGCTATCAATTGGCACATTCTTTTCAAAAATATGCATGATAATTGGTGTTGTAATATAATAAGGAAGATTAGCAATCACTTTAATGGATTTACCTGCATATGGCTTGACTATTTCATGTAAATCCACTGCTAAAATATCTGCATTAATTAATTCTAAATTATCATAACTTGATAGCGTATCTTCAAGTATTGGAATCAATTGTTTATCAATCTCTATGGCAATAACCTTACCAGCTGCTTCACATAAATACTGAGTTAGGCTACCAATTCCTGGTCCTATTTCAATGACGATATCTTCCTTGCTCACTTCTGATCCACTAATGATTTTTTCTAATACATGCTGATCTATTAAAAAATTCTGACCTAACCTTTTCTGAAAAGCAAACTGATACTTCTCAACAATCGCCTTAGTATGACTTGGATTTGAGATACGTTCTATCATATAATTAACCTTTTTTCCTTTTGTCTGACTCGTATTTATTAATGAAGGGTATGAATTTGTCTATTAATTCAGGATCATAGATTTGTTTCTCGTCTAACATAATATTAATTGCATCCATATGGCTATAATGATCCCTATAAGTTCGAGCTTCCAGCAGAGCCAAATAAACATCACATATCTTGAGAATTCTAGCACCAAGGGGAATCGTTTCTCCTTTAACCTTGCTTGGATAACCTGATCCATCATAACTTTCATGATGATGGATGATACAGGATAATATATCTTTGGATATTAAGTTGCTTTGAATAAGTAATTGGGTGCTTTTTGATGCATGTTGTTTGATGTAGAAAAACTCTTCTTCTGTTAATGTGCCGAGTTTAGTAAAAACTTTAAAATCCATGGCAATTTTACCTAAATCCAGAAATACACCTGCAACAGCTATTACTTGGCACTGTTCTTCTGATAGCCTAAGTTCACGTGCATATGCTTCAGATAAGCGACTTACATTAATATTATGTTGTACAATACCATAACTATCTTTTGTTGTCATATTAACCACCACTCTTCTTATAATCTCTTGTTGCTCCAATTTATGGTTCGCTTAAACCAGTGTTAAAATTACCTTTATTATATCATATAATTATTGAAACAGACCAAAAAAAAGAATATCCTTTACATATAAAATTATTTTTGCTACAATAGGTAAATAACATCATAATATTACGATATTATGGTTCGAGGTGATTACATGGATATTAAAAATTATGAAGATACTGCTGAAGTTTTAAAGGCTCTAGGTCATCCAGCTAGACTCTGTATTGTCAATGGTCTTATAACTAATGAAGGTTGTAATGTTACCTATATGCAGAGCTGCTTAAATATTCCTCAGTCAACTGTTTCACAACACATTGCCAAATTAAAAGCTGCTAATATTATTGTAGGCGAGCGCCATGGTCTTGAGATTATATACAAGGTCGTAAGTTCTGATGCTATCAAAATTATCGAGGCTCTGAATTTTCAAACATCTTTTTCCAATAAAGAAGCTGGCTCAATACAAGGATTATGCTAAGCGGGTAATCTAATAGAATTCTATTAGATTACCTTTCAGTTAGCTTCATATAATATCTGTAGATTCTATATAAGTCCATTCTCTAAATTTATGAGAATTAAATATAATTCTTTACCTAATGCGTGTTAATAAGTGCATTTGGTTATTTATTGTGTACCAAATCATTAATTAAGCAATCCACTATAGACAAATCTGTTAAAATCAGCTAAAATTTATACGTAAGGTTATTAGCAACTATAGGTTGTAGAAGCTATAAGATGACTACGTATTTAATAAATGGAGGTAAAAAATGAGAAAAGTATTAGCATTAGGATTAGTAGTAGTATTCATGTTTTCATTAACAGGCTGTTTTGGTGGCGTAAAATTAGAAGAAGATCAAATGTCTTATGTACTTAATAAGGATGGTGAGCTGACTTATTCTATGTATATTGAAGATAAGGACTTAGAAGATTCTTTTGATGTTGATTTTGATGACAAAGAGAAAGAAATAATCGAAGATATGGAAGATGCTTTTGATGACTGGGATATTGATGCTGAAGTTACTAAGTTAAAGAAAAAGGACGATTATGCAAATATCACTATCCTAATTGAAGATAGCGAAGATATGGGTGATGAATTCGAGTTAACTTTGGAAGACTACGTAGATGATAATGGATATGAAGACATTGATGCTTTCGCTGATGATAACGACTTTGTTCTTTTCAAAGACGAAGATGATGTGAAATCAAAAGACCTGGAAGATTATGCTGATTTATATCTTGTAAGTGTAAGCGGCGGAAGTGATGGTGTCTATTATGAAGTTCCTGGCAAGATTATCTTAGTAAGTGATAAAGTTGACTTTGAAAAAGTTAACAACAATACTATATACATAGACAAAAAAGAGTATGGTTATATTGCCTACGAAGACTAAATAACAAGTATTATGGTATAGACATAGGAGAAAAGAGAATCCACTAAGTGGATTCTCTTTTCTGATTTATAAATCTTGGTGTATTGCTTTTAATAGTATTGTCCAATCGCACTATCAATC
>JAQICP010000564.1 GCA_027858555.1 Vallitaleaceae bacterium | reverse complement strand
CTATATTTCTTGCTATATCTGTAGTATATTTTCAACTCTTCTATGACAATTAATAAATAATTATGACAATAATCTGTATCATTAATAAATATATGATTTCAATTGACATCTACCGCTGGCGATCCAAGGATTTCACAAGTTTCGTCTATGTGTGCATCTCTATAATATATCCTTATCCCTATCCTCATACTTGTTGCTTCCAGCTTGTGATTTCTTATATTTCCAACATATAATTGCTGCTTCTCTGTTCAAATCCGAATTAGCATTAAAAAAATCCCGGGTATACTGATTATATTCAAACTGGGATGATATGATCACTTTCTTGCCATCTTTCTTTTCTCTTTCAATTCTTAGCCATTCATTTACAGCTACTTGATATGTTTTCCCATCATTTTGTTTCATCCAATTCATGAATGAGACATTGAATTTGAAATGGCTCCCAATGACTTGCTTGAAAAATTCGCGATGATTTTCATCGTTCTTATAGCTGACAGGTATTATCGTATCCAAAGAAAGCGCTGATGGCATTACTGATTTTTTAATCGACTTTTCTTTTTCACCTCTTAGAATCTCGCCTGTTTTCAGATAATGTGCAATCGTGTCAGTCAACTCTTTTTTCATGCCACTTCTAGGTAGGTTATTCCGCTTGCAAAAATCAACAAGCTCTTCTTTAAGCCAATAGTAGTCTAGAAACACCTCTTCACTAATCTTCAAATCAAGTTCTGGTCTCATATTAGTTCCTCTCCAAAATCTTAGTCTATTCCTTCAGTTGTTTCAGATAATCCAAATCTCTGATATACGTATTTAAGTGTCCGTCTTTATGTTGTTTTGAAATGTTTATTACCATTTTGGGCTTCATCTATGCCAAAGGATATGGTTCTTTCCACTATCCATATATACTTTCACTTAGTTCCTTTCTTCTATGATCTTATTAATTCGTGTGTAATTATCAAAAGCTGATAAGTATGCCATATATTCTTCCCTGTTAAAATCAGAAGCAAGCCGTTCTTTAGCTTCCTCTATGGACAGTCCCTTCCGTTCAAAAAAGGTCTTGCACGGGTACGCCTTGCAATCTGCGCAACTACTTAGACCTCTACTAAGAACACATGCTCTTACAGGACAATTATTATCGATTCTTTTAGCATCTTTTCGGGTGCATCTACAGCCATCGCAATATATGTCCCCTTTCGCAATATCTAAATCATAGTACTTACGCCATACTTGTGATATCACGTCTCTTTCATCTTTTTTTCTTATATTGCCAATATCGGCCTTGCACAAATCACATCTATAACCACACATTGTCATTGCACTTAACTCAGCATCAATACCCATCCTAATTCTCCTTTCAAAAAAGTCCTATGATAGATTATCAACAGTGGTAGGCTATATTTCTCTTCTTAGTATGCAATCTCGGTTCTGTTAAGCTCCAGATCTAGTGAATTCAATCTATGGATTTTCGTCATCTTCAAACGCCCAGAATGACTAAGTCTCGGATTTTCCATAATGGGTACATGTCCATTTTGGATTATACACACCACCACCCCAATGCCCATTAGCCTTTCTATTACTAAGGAGTTCTTTGCCCCATCCTTTTTGTGCGATTTGGTCTTAATCGTGTTGTCTGTCAGTTGTCGGTATATCTAATAGATCCCGTTTTACTTGATACATTAATGATGGATCAGAATCATGCAATAACCATTCATTTATTTTGTTATATGCTTCCATATTACTTCACCACCCTTTCCCCAGTGGTTGCTTCAATCCCACAGGTCATGATTAATCTAAGCGGCAAAGTCCTGACCTTAGTTAGCCATTACCTGTCACTTTCAATGTGGGAGGTACTAGCTGTTTTCTATCGTTATAACTACTTTACCTTTGTGATGTCCCGCTTCAAAATACTTTAATGCTTGTGGAACCGCCTCTAAGTTGTAGGTCTCGTCTATGACTGGTTTAATTTTACCAGCTTCAAAAAGATCGTTCATATAAGCTAGGTGTTTGTTTGAGATTAGCGCCACGATACGAATCTTCTTTTTACTGAAAATCGATATGATTGGTCCTATAAGAAAAGCTTGTAGTAACTTACTCATACTACCGCCCACAGTAACATAGATGCCGTCTGGACTTAAAGCGCGTAAGTAATTGAATGTTGACCGGTTTGTCATGGCATCAAGAATAAGGTCATAACACTGCCCATTGTTAGTAAAATCTTCTTTTGTATAATCAATTACATGGTCAAATCCCACCTCATGCATCATATCAAATTTATCTGAGCTATCCACCCCGGTAATTTCTTTAACACCATATGTTTTTGCAATCTGTATGGCAAAAGTGCCTACGCCTCCGCCTGCACCATTGATCAGTAGTTTTTGTCCTTGTTGAATCTGTCCTTTATCAATAAGACCTTGTATGGCTAACACTGCTGCCTGGGGTATTGAAGCTGCTTCAACATATGTCATACCCAATGGTTTTAGAATCAATGCATTTTCACGAGCACAGACATATTGGGCAAAACCACCCCATCTACCACTAAGATCGCCATATACTTCATCGCCTAGATGAAATTGCTTTGCGTTTTTTCCTAACGCTACAATCTTTCCAGCTATATCAGAACCGAGTATCTTTACCTTAGGTTTTAATATGCCTGATAATAGTCGATTCAAAAGAGATGCACCTTGAAGAAGACCTATGTCCCAATCATTTATGGATGCCGCATATACTTTTATCAAGACTTCATCATCTTTTGGCTTAGGCTTTTCTACTTCTTTTAGCTCGAGAACATCAGTTGAACCATATCTATCATATACTATAGCTTTCATAATAATCCCTCCATATATTCTATAAAAACCCTACAGATTCCCACACAATTGTATGGTATTGACTTTGTATTACGTAACGTAACAGCATGCATATGATACGCGTTATATTAAAACAGCACTTCCCCCAACAAAAACCGCCTTGATCTCGTCATCAATCGAGTTCACTTTTACCATTATTTTTGATGGTCGTTTCATGCAAAAGCCTTGCTCTATTATAAAATTGCTTCTAGATGTATCCTTATAATACTTTGTCATATAACATGCCAGTGCGCCACTCGCAGTACCCGTTGCAGATTCTTCATCAATACCATATCTGGGGGCAAAATTTCTCGTATGCGCATCCCCACTATGCATTGTATCTAAACAAAAAGCATGAATACCAACCACATCATATTTTCTACTAATTCTATCAATCAACTCCAAGTTCGGTTGAAGATTAAGCAGTATCTCCAAATTCTTAACTGGTAAGATAATATCCTTTAAACCCGTTGAAACTATCTGTATGGGTGAATCACTTATATACTCATTATATTGGCTTTTAAAACATTTTACAATTTCATTTTTTTTGATGATTTCATGAAAATTTGGTGTATTTTGTTCCATGTATATATATTGATTGTAAATCTGAAGCTTCAGGATCCCTGCTTTTGTTTCCTGAGTATAATCTCCAATTGTAATAACCTTAAGATCTCTTAACAGATTGAATGTAGCTACCGTAGCATGTCCACATAAGTCCACTTCATCCACTGGCGTAAAAAATCTAACCTTAAAATCTGCACTTTCAGATTGCATCACAAAGGCGGTCTCAGAATAGCCAACTTCCTTTGCGATTTTCAACATATCCTCGTCTGTGAATGAATCAGCACCTAGAACAACACCAGCTGGATTACCACCCTGGGTATCATTAGAAAATGCAGTCACTTTATAGATTGTATGTTTCATAATCTTAAACCCCTTTTACTTTCTCTTTTGCAAGCTGATTATCTTTCTTAATCACACATTTAGCCTTTTGTGTCCTAAGTGTCGTACCAACATTCTATTTATGTCTAGACTCAACTTCTTCTTTTAACTTAGCCAAATGAAATGCAACACGTTGCTTCAGATTATACTCACCATTAAATGGAAGCATGAAAGTAGGTCTGCTCTTTAATTTATTTTTGAGATGATCTATCTTATCTTGTACATCAAGTTTAAGCTTTTCATAATGTACAAAGGCCTCTGAATCCCCAATACTGTCCATTATTATTTTGAGTTTACTGACAAGGTTAATTGAATGGATTAAATCGATGAAAATCACGCCGTAAAAAAAGCCTAAGAATAAGGAAAATTCCAAATGATTATACAAGAAGGTCACTTGATTATGCAGATTAGGATATAGTAGATAATAAAATCCTATAGACATCACTGTCCATATGCCTGTAAATAAAGGCGCAATATGCCCTTTAATATTGAATTTTACATTGGTATAATCCCATAACCTTACGTGGAATTTTTTTAAAAAGAAAACACCTGTTAAATACTCGATTGAAGTAGTAAGTACCGCAAATAAAACTACTTTTATCAAAAGATTAATCGGCAACTTACTAATGGCATATATCAGACATGCACCTGTTCCATATATGGGCAAAAATGGACCTGCTAAGAAACCTGGATTCACCCACTTTTTTCTGTCACCAATATATCGTTTAAAAAAGACTTCAAAGATCCAACCAATTATCGCGCCTATCAAAAAAACTAGTAAATACTCAAGTAAATGAAGCATCCAAACCTCCCGAATTAACCTATAAATCCTTACTGAAATCGTTTCTATAGGATTTGATTTTTAGTAACTCTAGCACCGTGCAATATCTATCTACACACATAAGCAATATGGATTCTATATATTTTGGAAGTTTTGGATTTAGGGGCCACATATGTGTTAGAATCATGTCCTTCTCTTTTTCATTAACTTCAAAATACTTAATGGTATTGTTATAAGCTTCCGCTGCATGCATCATACCATGTAAACCTTTCCGATTACCTTTAATATGCCAGTCATACAGATAGAAATCGTGAAACATTGAGGCTCTAGCAAGAGACTTGGCATCTAGGTTTAATGCTTTGCCTATTCTATATGCCGTATAAGATACATTCAATGAATGTTCGAGACAAGATGTGTCTCTATGATTGGGGTATAGCCTCATCTCTTGTATATGCCTATTATTATACACAGGTCTAATGATGTCAATAAACCCTTCCCTGTATGACTCCTTACTATGAGATGACCTTCGCCTAATATTTTTATTCAAGCATACCACCACCATCTTACATATTCTATCCGTGCGGTTATATTATTATGATAACAGATAATCTTCACTAAAATTACCACCTATAAATTGCCAATAAAACATTACCACTAACCCTTCCGCAGTTATAATATTAGAATCTCTATTATCTGGATAGAATCATTAGTCGTGGAATTTGAGTTTTATATAAATATATGTTTTGCATCGTTATTCTTCTAAGTATACTTGCTGTATAAACGCATCAAATTCTTCATGGCAACATATGCCTTTTGGATTTTTCTCCTGGCACATTCCCATACTATTTTTACCAAGTGCTTCTCTGATTTCTGTTATAGAACTTAAACCTTTTTCAACCATATCCCTTACTTCCTGATGTGTGATTTTAGCGCAATAGCATATATATATTGGCTCATCTTCAATACTCACTAGTGGCAGTTCATATTTATTATGCATAAGTTCCTGATCCCTGAACTTTATATGGTAACTATCTCTGTATTTGAAGCCAAGCTTGCTTACTAACCTAATGGAATCTATATTATCAACGGCAATCTCAGCACATATGCTTGTTACGCAAAGATTTTTCCATGCATAATGAAATAATTCTTTCAACGCTTCTGACATATAACCCTGTCCCCAATACTTACTATTTAAATCGTAACCAACTTCGATAGTACCCTTTTTGATATCACGTTTATGAAATCCACAAGTTCCCATCTTTTCGTTAGTTACTTTATTAGTGATGACCCATCTGCACTGGATGTACGGGTCTTCATCAATGTAAAATGCTAGTATTTCATTAGCTTCATCCATATTTTTTACAGGTTCATAATCATATAGATATCGTGTCACTTGCTGATCAGAAAAATGGTTCAGAATAAATATATCATCTTCTTCTGAAATGGGTCTCAAAATAAGCCGCTCTGTTTCTAATGTCGTATATACCATATTGCCTCCCTTACCAAAACTACCTTTTCTTTCTTAAAGTCCGCAACTTTATAACTGCCTCTATGAGTATGTAACTTGCCTCAAATGAATACGCGTCTTCTATATCTAATTGAATCTTAATTCCCTCTGTAAAGCTTTCCCCATCCCTTATCAGTTCATGCATCAGTTTTAAAGCAGCATTATCTAACAAAGCTAATTTCTCATTTTCTCTTCTAGCCATATTGATCTGAAATGCACCCCAAAAAGGCGCCAGATAAAACAATGCTTTCTTCTTATCAAATACCTTTTGCGACCAACCTTTATAGTATGTCCACTTATTGTCATATCCCCTTACCAAAAGCATAAATTTCTTATAA
>JAQICP010000520.1 GCA_027858555.1 Vallitaleaceae bacterium | reverse complement strand
AAACACCTGAATTTAACCAAGCATATTGACCTGTGTGGTCCGCCTGAAATGTTGGTGAGGTTTTAATCCTATCATCCTCGTTCATGCCGATATGCCCTACGTTTTCTATAGCTATATATTCGCCATCATTAGTTTTTAGTAAATACTTGGCAAAAGCATATCCAACGCCATTATCCCGAGTTGTATTCCAATCTGCACCACCTGGTACAATGATGCCATCAACTTTACCTTCAAAGCTTCCTCCAATGATTGGTATTACTCTTAAATATCCGCTACCATCATTCTTTACTTCCATTGGATTCTCACATTGTACATGCAATGTCATAATCAATTCTGCATCTAAAGTCATAGTTCTCCTCCTGATAAGATATTAAGAAATTTTTTATATGTTACCCCTTAATTGCACCTATTACCACACCTTTAACAAAATGCTTTTGAATAAAAGGATACAAGATAACAATTGGTAAAATCCCTACAACAGCCATGGCCATTCTTACCGAAGTACCTGGCAGATCGATATTCCCTACTCCAATGAGATTCGCAGAACCTGATTTCAAAAATTGGACATTATTCATAATTTTTATTAACAGATTTTGTATACCATAATATTGTGCATCCGTAATATAATACAAGCCATTTGTCCAATCATTCCAATATATTAAAGCTGTAAACAAGCTAATTGTTGCTACTACCGGCGTTGACAATGGTAGTACTATTTTCATAAAAATCGTAAGTTCTTTAGCGCCATCAATTTTTGCAGATTCAATAATTGAATCTGGTATAGCATTCATAAAATAATTTCTTACCAAAAATACATTAAAAGCAGTTACCAAATAATTAGGTAACATTAATGCAAATAGTGAGTTTTTGATATGCATAAAATTCGACCACATAATATAGGATGCTACAATCCCGCCATTAAATAACATTGTAAAAAAGACGAAAAAGGATAGGACGTTCCTATACTTAAAACCTTTCCTAGACATGGGGTAAGCTAACATAGTTGTAATAAGAACACTTGCTATTGTACCTATCACTGTCACCGTTATAGTAACACCATAGGCTTTCAATATCACGGCACCTTGCTTAATCATATAATAGTAGGCATCAAGGCTAAACTTTTCTGGGATAAATGAATACCCATTAGATAATAAAGTTTGTTCGTCTGTTAAAGATGCAATTACAATTAGAAGAATAGGAAGCAGCGTAATAATTGTTAGTAGCGTTAATATTATGGTTGAAATTATTCTAAACATTTGTTCATTTGTTATTTTCCACATAATATCCTCCTAAAATAATGCATTATCATTGTCGAATTTTCTCACAAACATATTCACACTGATTATAAGTATGAATCCAACGATAGACTGATATAGCCCTGCTGCTGCTGCCATACCAACATCATTCAACTCCATCAACCCATGATATACATAGGTATCAATTGTTTGAGTCACATTATATAATGCGCCCGAATTCATCGGAACCTGATAGAACAAACCGAAATCAGAGTAGAAAATTCTACCAATCGATAATAACGTTAAAATCATTACTGTAGGTTTAAGCATTGGAATTGTTATATATCTAATTTGTTTAAGTTTTGAAGCACCATCAATCTTAGCTGCTTCAAAAACACTCTTATCAATACCAGAAATACTAGCCATATATATGATGCTACTATACCCTACAGATTTCCATAGAAAGACCAGAATCAAGATAGCAGGCCAGTATTTCGTGGCACTATACCAAGCAACTTCTTCTCCTCCAAGTAGGGGAATGATAGTGTTGTTAATAAAACCTGTATCTGAATTAAGGAATGCAAACCCAATAAAACCAACAACTACCCATGATAACATATTCGGCAAAAGCAATGCTGATTGAAAGAATTTTACCCTTAGTTTTGTTCCTAGTTCATGCATCATTATTGCTATAATAATTGCCACAACTGTACCAATTACGATAAATGATAAATTATAAAGCAATGTGTTTCTAATAATAATGAAGGCATCCTGTCTAAACAAATATTCGAAATTCTTAAGACCACTCCATGGACTACCGAATATGCCATCTACATAATTGTAATCTTTGATTGCTAGAAACACACCAAACATTGGTATGTAATTGTTAATAATAAGATATATAATTCCAGGTAGTGCTATTAGTAAAAGGGAACCGTTGTTAAACAGTCCCTTTACCCCTTTTTTATTTACTTTCTTCATTGTTTCCTCCACCCTAATTGCTGAGAAGCCATGCATCCAATTGATTCTGCTTTTCTGCAATAATTTCATTCAAACCTGCTGAATCTAATCGTTCTCTGAATTCAGGAATAATTACCTCTGGATCAACACTACCACATAATAATCCAGGCAAATATTGTTGAATAACGTTACTAACGGATGTGTACTCAGTTTTTACAGAATTAGAGTCGAATGTAAATCCCATAGCAGGTGATTTTTTAGCTAGTTGATTTTGTTCTTCTTCCCAGACTAAAGATTCTTTGCTTGTTCCATCCATTGGGTACATAAGGAAATAGTTACCTAATGTTCCACAACTTAATTGAGCTGTATAGGGAACAGTTGATGCATCTTCACCTTCAGGATATGCTAGGTATCCTTCATCATCTAATACATAGTCTCTACCTTCTAAACCATAAATTAAAAGATTAATAACTTCTTGATCACTGAATGTTAAATTCATGAATTTTAGGGCTGCTTCTGGCACTTCTGAAGTAGATGCTACCATCCATGACAATGCATTTACAGACGTGGTATCTAGATATGCATCACCTATTTGAACTGCACCTAAAGATTGACCACCCATTTGTGCTGCTAATGCCGCTGCAGTATCTGCTGGTGGATAACTATATGAAGCAACATAACAGAAGCTATTGTCAGCGCTCATCAATTCTGTCGAAGTACTTGTTGTAGTCGCTGCATCTTTTAGAATTAGTCCTTCATTATACCAAGTTCTTACAAGATCACAACTTTCAGCAAACTCATCTGTTCCATAATAATCAACAACTGTTGTACTGTCACCTAACAAAATGCCTTTTGGGCTATTATAATCATCTGTCAAATAATCTACACCAGCAATGGTTAGATTAATACCTGATGTACCTTGACTCACTGGTACTAATGGTGTTATGTCAGGATATGCTTCTTTAACTGTTCTTAATACATCCGTTAAATCATTGATACTAGTAACTTGTGTCATATCTATGTTCAACTCATCAGCAATATCCTGTTTGTAAATAACCATAGGTGTCAAAGCATAAGGTTTATATGATGGAATACCGTATAACTTACCATCTTTTATACAAGCATCAAGAATCTCGTCGCCCAATATATCTTTTGTTTCTGCTGCATAGGCATCAACTAAGTCCGTTAAGTCATACGCCATTTGACTTGATACTCTAGTATTGAAATCGCCTAAAGATTCAAATATGTCAATTTGGTCGCCACCTTGTAAAGCAAGGCTAACTTGAGACGAATAATCAAATATAGGGATTGGTAATAATTTAACCTCTACACCAATTTTATCTCTTGTAATATTATTGATTGCCTCTTCAACTGTACCTAATGTTTCTGAATCTGGTATGTTATTGAAAGATGCATATGCATAAACAACTGTTTCAATCTCTTGAGCAATATTTTCGTTATCTATAGAATTTGTATCACTCTGTGTTGCATCATCTTGTGTTACTTTACCAGTATCCCCACCAGTATTATTACATGCACTTAAAGCGATTAGTGTAGTCACCATTAATAGTGCTACTACTACTTTTTTAAACTTGATCATATAAATGACCTCCTTTTTTTGATATTACAAGTATAGCAACAAAATTATTACTTTTCTTTTAAAAACAAGTCCTATTCATTCAATTTTAAGCCATCATGATCAAAGTGTACCCCCAGTTCACGTTTTCACGCAGTGAAATTGGTCACAAAGGAAAGTTCTAGTCTTTTTATGAGAACTTTCCTGATGTGGATCAAAGTGTACCCCCAGTTCACATTTTCACGCAGTGAAATTGGTCACAAAGGAAAGTTCTGCTTTTTTATGAGAACTTTCCTCATGTATTAACAAAGAAGA
>JAQICP010000491.1 GCA_027858555.1 Vallitaleaceae bacterium | reverse complement strand
GCACTTTTAAAATTAAAATCAATCTCAAATTCAAAAGTATCATTGAGGCGTATCATTTCTTTAGTTTCAATTGGGATATTGGGGTCTTCAAATAATTCGAAACCTATGGCATCATCTGCATTACTCAGTTCGAATAGACTAACAGCTGCCTTATTCATATATACCAGATTCGCTTGGGCGTCATAAATAGATATACCCATAGGTAACTCATCACTTGTACTTCTAATAGATTTGACTAGCTTAGAACATTTCAAAGACTCCCCCCCTATGTATACCTTCATGCATGGAAAAATTATATCAAATATACTTTTATATAACAAGCCTACATGGTTAAGTCATTTATTACTTTTTGGCGTATACATATTACAATACGCACCTGAAGTATTTTTCACTACCGCACAGGGCATCTGTAATGATTTGAACCCAAAATATTTACATCCTTTTGGATGTTTTCGTTCCCAAGTAATATAGTAATATTGGCATCCCACACATGAAATAATCTTCTCTTCATTCATATCCATTATGCTTATGCACCTTTCTTCTATTCTTTATTTTTCTTCCCTTTTTTGCCTTTCTTATTCTTTTTACTTTTCTTATTCTCTTTGCTAGTTTTTCCTTTACCGACCTTCTTGTTTTTCTTATCCTTTTTTGTATGATCTTTGGACTTTTTCTTAGACTTCTTTTTGTTCTTTTTCTCAAGTTCCTTTAAGGCTTCTTCCTTCATAGGACAACTGCCACAGAACTTACCGCTTTTTTCCCATTTCAGACAACATTTACTCATGCTTACCTCTTTCTATCAGTACCGCTCTTGCAGGTGCACCTTCTACACCCTGAATCTTCAGCGGTAAAACAATAAATTCATAATCGCCTTCAACAATCTCACTAAGTGCTAATCCTTCTATAATCATAATGCTTTTTCTAAGTAAGGTCTTATGAGTCACATGGCTCGGCTGAGCTCTTTCAATACCTAAGGCATCAATACCGACTCCTTTAAGACTGAACTGAGAGAGATACTTTGCAGCTGATTCACTGAGGGCAATCCACTCAAAATTGAATAACTTGTCAAAAGAATTGCGGGTTTTGAAAAGCACAAAATCCACGTCAGAAAAATCAGACCCTTCCAGATGATGCGCTTCGATTAGTCCCTCTATCTTGGTTAAATCAATCACTCGTGCTTTTCCAAACATTTGCTCAATTGGGTAAATCCCGGTTGTACTGCCGCCTTCTATCATATGTAGAGGACCATCTATATGTGTACCGGTATGCAGATTCATTTCTATCTGATTCTCGTGATATCCATCTTTTGGGTAATCTGCCAGATTTGTAATCTTAGGCACTTTAATCGGCATGTTTTTATAGACTTTCATGCCTTCATATATGGTCATGGATACATCATGTATGATCGTGTCAGTGCTGTTATTAGTGCTCATCTTCTACCTCCAAATCTTGAAAATAGGTTGCTGTCAGTGCACTTAAGCACCACCATACATGACCTTCTTTTTCCAGTAATTCATGGACTTCACTGGGGCCATCAGTTTTAGGTTCGTATGTAAAGATGTAGTCCCGCTTATTTTCAATCCCTGCCATCAGTTTATCAACGATACGCCATGCATGCTCAATCTCTTCCCAGCTGGTGAAAAGTGTTCTATCCCCTAGGGTAATATCAAGCAATAAACGTTCATATGCTTCAGGTGATTTGTAAACAATATTACAACTCTGACAGTAATCCATACTGACTGGCATAAGACGATTCTCGCTTCTTGGTTGTTTTGTATTAATTCTAAAATAGATGCCTTCTTCTGGTTGGATCTTAATCACTAAAAGGTTAGACTCCATGGAAGCTTCTAGATTTTTATAAACCGAGTCATTTTTAAACTCAACAATAACTTCAGCTTCACGGGTATCCAAGTATTTACCAGTTCTAAGGTAAAATGGCACCCCTTGAAATCGTTCAGTATTAACATGCGCCTTAAGCCCCACAAAGGTTTCAGTCAGTGAGTCACTGGGTACTTTTTCTTCCTCAGTGTAGCCTCTATATTGACCAAATATGACTTCTTCCTTGTTGATGGCTATATGCTTCAGTACTTTTACTTTTTCTTGACGAATCGACTCAGTGTCAAGATCCGCAGGTGGCTCCATGGCAACAAGTGCAAGAATCTGTATCAGATGGTTCTGAATCATATCCCGAAGGGCACCTGACTGATCATAATAACCACCACGATCGCCTACACCCATATCCTCTTTCACCGTGATCTGCACATTATCAATAGAATGCTTATTCCACACGCCTTTAAATATCTGGTTGCTCAGACGAATCATATGTATGTTTTGAATCATCTCTTTACCTAAATAATGGTCAATTCGGTAGATATTGCTCTCACCAAATACTTCTGATATGCCTTCATTAATCTTTTTCGCCGAAGTGTAGTCGTAACCAAATGGTTTTTCAAAAACCGCTCTACGATAGCCTCTTGTCTCTAATAAGCCATAAGTCTTCAACTGTTTAGATATTGTAGGAAAGAAATTAGGCAAGGTCGCTAAATAAAACACACGATTGCCGCATGCTTCAATAGCCGTATCTAACTCTGACATATATTTCTCAAAAGCTGGATAATGTTCATCATCAGCAAAGTCCATTTCATAGTAATAGATATGGTCCTTAAAATCATCAAAACTTTCTTTTGTGTAAGTTTTAGATTTCTGTTTGATGGCTACTTCAACTTCTTCTATGTAATCTTTAGTTGTCTTTTCTCTACGACCGATTGCAACAATAGCCATTCTTTTTATGAGGCGACCTTCTTGATGTAATTGATAAAATGCAGGCATTAGTTTATAGTATGATAAATTCCCCGTCCCGCCAAATATTGTAAATATTGCACCGTCTTCACATCTATTCATGGTCTTCACCTCTATTTCTTGTGTAATTTATGTCCACCGAATTCATTTCTAAGGGCCGCTACGATTCTGTCAGAATAGGCATAGTCATCCTTGGATGCATACCTGATATATAATGCGCTGGTTATAACAGGCGCTGGCACTTGCAATCTTATGGCCTCTTCAACCGTCCATTGACCTTCTCCTAGTGCATCTTGTTTTTGTATTACGTCTTCAATGCGTTCCCAATTATGCTTAAAGGCATCTTCCATGCATTTCATTAAGTAACCTTCTATAATTGACCCGTTATTCCATACATGGGCAACTTTCTCAAAATCCACGTCAAATTCAGATTCTTTGATGATACTTAGCCCCTCGCCAATTGCTTGCATCATACCGTATTCGATACCGTTATGTACCATCTTCACATAGTGTCCTGATCCTCTTTTACCGCAATGCAAGTAGCCTTCTTTGACATTAAGGTTAATCAGTGCTGATTCGAGAACAGCT
>JAQICP010000444.1 GCA_027858555.1 Vallitaleaceae bacterium | reverse complement strand
TATTCCTATATTTAAAGTCTTTGTTTAATTTATTGTCATATAATGCTATAATAAATTTTGAAGCTATAGGCCTATATAAAGAAAAGCTATATGTATATATAGTAGAGGGGATCTAATGGCAAAGAAAAAAAGAAGAATTGAATTTAATAGTAAAATAGAAAGTATATTTCGATGGCCTTTAGTCTATCTAATTGTATTTATCGGGATGGCTTTAATGGCATATATTGATAAAAGTCCTAATTTCCTTGTGTATGTTACTTTGTTTGTATTTGCTATAGTTGTGAGTGTTTTTATGATTATATTAACACGCAAGAACTTAACGAATGAAGTGATGAATTTTGCACTTAATGTGGGTATCAAACAGAATAATGAGATGCATGACTTTATTATCCCATATGTATTACTAGATCCAATAGGGAGAATAAAGTGGTTCAATAAAGCCTTTGTCGATCTGTTTGAGGAATCGAAAATACTTGGCAAAAATATAAATGCACTTCTGAGCGAGGTAAGTGCTGTTCAGTTATCAGATGATGTGGTGATAGAAAAAATTCTTAACCATAATAACAAAACTTACAAGGTTGTCATCAAAAAAATGTTAATTGAAGAAGATGAGAAAGAGACGCTTCATCGACATAGCCTTGAAGAAGAGCCTTTATTTAGTCTGTATATGTTTGATGTCACAAGAGAGACGGCCCTTGCCATCGAAAATTATGAACAAAAGGGTATTGTATCATTACTATACATAGATAATTATGATGATGTACTCAATAGTATAGAAGATGTAAGACGCCCACTACTGATAGCAATGATTGATAGGAATATAAACAAATTTGCAAAAAGTATGGACGGTGTTGTCAAAAAGTTTGAGAAGGATAAGTACATTGTAGTCTTTCAGAAAAAGCACCTTGTATTATTAAAAGAAGAGAAATTTGATATATTAGATTCCATCAGAAGTATCAATATCGGTAATGAGATGTCAGTAACCCTAAGTATGGGGGTCGGCATGGATGATAAAAGTTTCGATATGGAATATGATTATGCTAGAATTGCTATGGATTTAGCACTTGGACGTGGTGGAGACCAAGCTGTTATTAAAGAGAACGATAAGTTGTCTTTCTATGGTGGTAAAACAAAATCAGTAGAAAAATCTACCAGAGTTAAAGCACGTATCAAAGCCCATGCATTCAGGGAACTCATAGATGAATGTGACCGAATGATTATCATGGGTCACAAGATGCAGGACATGGACTCACTTGGTGCTGCAGTGGGCGCGTTTGCCTGTGCTAAGCATTTTAACAAGCCAGCCCATATCATTATAGATAACGTAACAACATCGGTTAAAACCTTGCATACGAAGCTTATTGAGAGTGGTGATTACCCAGAAGATTTGTTTATTACTGGTGTAGATTCTGCTGCATATATTACAAATCAGACCTTACTGGTAGTAGTGGATGTGAATCGACCATCTTACTTAGAATATCCAGCAATACTTACACATGTCAGTAATGTGGTTGTATTTGACCATCATCGTGTTAGTGCAGAGTATATTGAAGACGCTACCCTTAGCTATATAGAGACTTATGCATCCTCTACTTGCGAGATGATTACTGAAATTATTCGTTATGTATCTGATAGAATTAAGATCACACCACTAGAGGCTGATGCTTTGTTTGCAGGCATATCTGTCGATACTAAGAATTTTGTAACTAATGCAGGTGTTAAGACTTTTGAAGCAGCAGCATTCTTGAAACGTTATGGTGCAGATGTGGTACGGGTTAGAAAGTTATTTAAAAACGATATGGCATCCTATAAGGCCAGAGCTACGGCTGTAAGAGATGCTCAGATATATCGAGAAAACATGGCCATATCTGTTTGTCCGTCTGATATAACGAATCCTAATCTTGTTGGTGCTCAAGCAGCCGATGAGTTACTGAACATTTCAGGCATCAAGGCGTCTTTTGTTCTGACGGAAACTGACAATCAGGTATTTATTAGCGCAAGATCACTAGATGAAATCAATGTGCAGCGTATTATGGAAAAATTAGGTGGCGGTGGTCATCTTAGTGTGGCAGGCGCTCAGATTGATAATAAAAAGTTGGATGAAGCAATTATATTATTGAAGAAGACCATCGATGAATTTTTAGAGGAAGGTGAATAAGATGAAAGTAGTATTATTGGAAGATGTTAAAAAGGTAGGAAAAAAGGGAGAAATCGTCAACGTGAGTGACGGTTATGCTAGGAATTTTTTAATTGCTAAAAAATTAGGTATGGAAGCTAGTAACAAGGCAATCAATGCTTTAAAACTTCAAGCAGCAGTAGACGTGCGTCTGGAAAAAGAGCATTTGGAAGAGGCGAAAGCTTTAGCTGAGTCCCTTAAAGACAAGAAAGTAACGATTAAACTCAAAGCCGGCGAAAATGGTAAATTATTCGGTTCCGTTTCAAGTAAAGAAATCGCTACCGAGGCACATAGCCAGTTAGGTATGGAAATAGATAAAAAGAAATTAGTTTTAAAAGAAGGTATTAAGGACCTAGGCACTTATGAAATACCTTATAAGATACACCCTAAAGTAACTGGGTCACTAACAATTGTTGTGGAAGAAATGTAGTTTAAGAATATAATATTGGAGTGATAAAATTTGGAAGACGGCATTAAAAGAATACCGCCAAACTCACTTGAGGCTGAACAATCTGTTATCGGATCCATGATAATGGACAAAGAAGCCATAGGTGTAGCAACTGAAAATATAATAAGTGAAGATTTTTATCAACCAGATCTAAAACTAATCTATGAAGCCATACTTGAGCTTTTTCAGAATAAGAGACCGGTAGATCTGGTAACTTTGCAAGATATGTTGAAGAACACGGGGCAATTAGAGCAAGTTGGAGGCATAGCTTATTTAAGTAAGCTAGCGATTTCCGTACCAACATCTGCGCACATTGAACATTATGCAACGATTGTTAAAGAAAAATCGGTACTTCGAGAACTTATAAAAGCAGGCCAGAGTATTATTAACGATGGCTATAATGGCGCTAATGAACTGAGTCAGGTGCTTAATGATGCTGAAGAACAGATATTCAATATTATTCAAGGGCGTAAAACAGGTGAGTTTGCAAGAGTTAATGAATTACTGGGCACCACCTTAGATATGATATCAGCTGCAGCAAAAAGTGGCGGTGCTGTAACGGGTGTGCCAACTGGCTTTGGTGACCTTGATGGCATAACAGCTGGGCTTCAGCCTTCTGATTTAGTACTTATAGCGGCGAGACCTTCAATGGGAAAAACCGCCCTTGCAGTTAATATCGCTCAATTTGCATCTACAAAGTCAGATAAGGTAACGGCCATATTCAGTTTGGAGATGTCTAAAGAACAGCTTGTACGTCGTATGTTATGTTCTGAAGGTTTAGTGGATGCACAAAGGGTGCGTGTAGGTGACTTGAACGAGGAAGAGTGGGTCAACTTGATAGAGGCTTCCGGTATCATTGAACGGGCTCCTATCTATATTGATGATACGCCAGGTATTACTGTAGCTGAAATGAAAGCCAAATGCCGTAAATTAAAATTAGAAAAAGGTCTAGACCTTATTTTAATAGATTACTTACAATTGATGAGTGGCAGTAAAAAATCTGAATCGAGACAGCAAGAGATCTCCGAGATATCAAGGTCGCTCAAAGCACTGGCGAGAGAAATGAATGCACCAGTAGTTGCCTTATCTCAGCTTTCACGAGCATGTGAAACAAGGGCAGATCACAGACCTATACTTTCGGACCTAAGAGAGTCAGGTGCTATCGAGCAGGATGCAGATATTGTAATGTTCCTCTACCGTGATGATTATTATGACGAAGATTCAGAATTCAAGAATATGGCGGAAGTCATCGTTGCCAAGCAAAGAAATGGTCAAACGGGTACCGTGCATCTCAGGTGGATGGGCCAATTTGTGAAGTTTGCTAATTCCGATATGAGTCATGTGGCGCATTAAGGAAGATTATCAGATAATAATCTGATTGGTTTTAACATTAGATATAAAGTGCAAAATGTGAATTGACAGAACTGGGAGAAGTTTCCAGTTCTGTATTTTATTGTCAGGTAATATGATTAAGTTAGTATAGTAAACTATAAGTTAACCCATCTCTATAGACTTTTCATAATTAAAAAAGTATAATTTCTTCATAAAGCAGTTAAGAGAAGAAAGGGGGCATTAACACATATGCTTACCATTGAATTAGCCATTGCTGATTATAATGAAGCATATCTTGGGGCTTTAACCAAGTTTCTTATAACCTATGAACAGGTTACATTTCTAATTCATCGTTTCTCGGAATTATCTGAGATAGCATCTTTTATTCAAGACAATCCGGGTACAATGATAATCATGGACTTCCAAGTTTTCAAAGATTTATTAAAGTCAGATTCACCGATAAAGAATCAACCATTCATGATTTTGGTAGATGAGCTGGTTGATAGTCAGTTGAATCAATATCACCTGATTAGTAAATACGAAAAAGGAGGATCAATTGCTAATTCAATTAGCAAAAAGTATGCAGAAATTTCACCCAAAGAAATACCTAAAATAGTAAAAGATAGCACACCAGTTATTAGTATTACCCAGTTTCAAAATTCTTGTGACCCACTTGGACATTCTATTGCAAAACACATTCTAGCGTTTGAAAAGCGCGTCTTATATATCTCTTTTGATATATTGTCCAATCCACCTGATTGTGTGGTACTTAATGGGAAAAACACTTTATCGGACATTATCTATTATATGAAGAAAGATCCGACCAAAGTTGGCTTGATGCTTGAAGCGATTAAAAGCAGTGATATATCTGGATTTCTAGATTATATACCTGCCTGTTTATATGGTAATCATCTGTGGGACCTATCTGAAGATGAGTTGAATGACTTATTGGACTATTTGATCAAGTATTTATCGTATGATGTTATCATAGTAGATTTGGACAACAATTGTAGTAAGCACAACATGACGATTATGAAGAAATGCCATCATAACCTTCTTGTTTCATCTAATGAAGAACATATTGAACAGCGGATGAAGCACTTTTCTATACAACCTGAAATTAAAAAGATGACCAATATAGTCAGTATTAAAATCGTTCATCTTGAACACATTTCAGCTTACAATTCTAAAACAAATCTGGAACAGACAATTCAATTTAGTTTCCCTTACAATAATAACAATGTAATAGAAGATACATCATATGTGAAGTTGGTGCAGACTCTGATTAATGAGGTAGTATTATGAAAACAGAGTTAATCAATCAGATTAAAACAGATATACATGGTCAGATTGAAGAAGCTTATCGGCTATCCAATAATGAAATAATGGAGATGGTCGATGAGCTGGTCCGTTTGAACGGTCAGGAATATGCCCTATCAATTGATGATAAGATCCAGATTTCTAAGGATATATACAATGAACTTAGAGGCATGGCAATCTTACAACCATTACTGGATGACCAGGCGGTAACAGAGATCATGGTGAACGGGTTTGACGCTATATACGTAGAACAGAGTGGGCAGTTGATTAAAACAAACTTGTCATTTGAGACTAAAGAAAAACTAGAAGATATGATTCAAAAAATAGTAAGCGGTATTAACAGATTAGTCAATGAAGCATCACCTATATGCGATGCCAGGTTAGAAGATGGTTCACGAGTGAATGTGGTATTACCCCCAATTGCACTTAATGGACCCATTCTGACAATTCGTAAATTTGCTAAAGGTATGATTACTATGGCAGATTTAGTATCGTGGGGCAGCGCAACTTCTGAAATGGCAGCATTTTTAAAATCAGTAGTAGAAGCCAAATACAACATATTCATCTGTGGTGGTACTGGTTCTGGAAAGACAACTTTGCTGAATATATTATCTAATTATATATTGGCTCATGAGAGAATCATAACCATAGAAGATTCAGCAGAATTACAACTTAAAAAGGTAGACCATATTGTCAGACTTGAAGCAAGAAATCATAATATGGAAGGTATTGGGGCGATTACTATCAGAGACCTAATAAAGACATCACTCAGGATGAGACCTGACCGTATTATCGTAGGAGAAGTGAGAGGGCATGAAGCTATAGATATGTTACAAGCTATGAATACAGGCCATGATGGCTCATTATCGACGGGACATGCCAATAGTGTGAAAGATATGATTGCCAGGTTGGAAACCATGGTATTACTGCATGAGGACATGCCCATGAAAGCCGTTCGTAATCAGATTGCTTCGGCAATTGACTTGTTTATATTTGTCGGAAGAACCAAGAATTATGAACGTAAAATACTACAGATCTCTGAAGTCATAAGTATTACTGAAGAGGCCATTGAATTAAACCCGATATATGAATACAGGCATGATATGAATCAATTAACAGAACATGATTTGACGGAAGATAGGTCAGCAGGATTTCTACAAGTAGGGCAATTGCAGCATACTGAAAAGCTAATTCTGTGGGGTAGTGAAAGGGGTTAACATGTATCAATTTTGCAGAATGGATTACATAAAATATGCACTAATAGGAATAAGTGGTGTCTTTTTGATACTATACCTATTTTATGATCAACTGATAATTAGCATGATTGGATCCGTCCTCGGGATTTTTTTTATTAAGTATATGAAGTTGTATCATTACAATGCCCATAAAAGAGAAATCAAGAAACAATTCAAAGAAGGACTGTACGCACTATCATCATCTATTCAAGTTGGTAAATCCATCGAAAGTGCATTTGTAATGGCTGTTAATGATTTGCGGTTATTATATGCAGATACGGATTTTATCATTCGACATTTCAAAAGAATCATATCTAAACTATCTATGAATATTCCTATTGAAGAAGCGTTACTGGATTTTGCTATTGAATCTGAAGATGAAGATATTCAGAACTTTGTTGTTATTCTTGTATCAACAAAACGCTCTGGTGGTAATATCATTGAGATTATGCGAAGTACAAGTAATGTCATACATGACAAATTGGAAATCCTGGATGGTATCAAATTACTGGTAACCCAAAAGAAATATGAACAACATATCATGATGCTAATCATGCCAGTCTTAGTCTGCTATCTCAAAGTAAGTGCTACTAATATTATGGATGTTATGTATACTACTTTGGCTGGAAGATGCGTGATGACAATTTCTTTGCTGCTTTATATGATTAGTTATTATATTGGATATAAGATCGTATCCATTGAGGTGTAATATGGCCCTCAATATTTTGGTAGGTTGTACTCTAATTGGTTTGGTAATTATTTTGATTATAAGTAAACGGCAGTATGGTCATACAACCTTTGATTTTGAGCTAAGTGAGTATACTCTAAGCAGGTTTCTTTTTATAGGATTATTTTGTTTTGACCAGTTAAGTCGTTTTATTACTTTTAAGAAGAACCGTAATAGCATTCACCAGATGTATGGTCAATATGCCTTTACTGAGCGGTATCGATTATTTATAGCTGAAAGACTCACATTAGCTTTTGTTATACTGTTAGTTTTTACGACACTATCATTGGTAATAGCTCTAAAAAGCAACATAGCAGAGAATGAGCTGCTTAAAAATGAATTTGAGGGTGGCGCACATTATTCCTATTATGAATACGTCATTAGCGACAAGGGCTTAAGTGCAACGGGTGAATTAAGTATAAAGGTACCTGCCATGAAGGCCACGTCAAGTGAAGCTTTAGATTATATCCATGAGGTAATTGAAGTGGTGGCGTTGAACCTTTCACAGGATGAATATGGGGTGCATCATACGTACAGTAAGCTTAATTGTCCAGTTACATATAAACAAGTAAGTATTGATTGGCTAAGTAGTGATACGAATTATCTGCTGAATAACGGACAGCTTAGATATGCCAATATCGCAGAAAGCGAGTCAGTGAATCTATTTGCTACCTTTCATTTTCAAAACATTACGATTACCAAGAAGTATGAATTAGTACTCTACCAATTACCACTAAGTGCCAGTGAAGAAGTACTTGAAGCGGCACTTATGGATGCTATCGATTATCAATCCGATAGTACACAGTTAATATTACCAAGTGAGATAGATGGTTATGCCGTTAAGTGGTATGAAAAGAAAGCATTTTTGACTGAAGCTAAAATGTTTGTAATAGGGATTATTCTCTCTGTACTTTTTTACTTTTTAAAAGCTAAATCATTAGATGAAAAAATCACTGAAAGAAAAGATCATATGTTAATTCGGTTACCTTATTTGATAAACAAGATTGCTCTTTTAATTCAAGCTGGAATGACTTTCCACGGGGCTTGGAATAAAATCATAGAAGATTATATTCGACTAAAGAATACTTCTTCGATAAAATACGAACTCTATGAAGAAATGATTATCACTCTTAATGACATGGCAAGAGGCACATCTGAACTTGTAGCTTACGAGCTGTTTTCTAAGCGCATCGGCCTAAAAGAGGTATTTCGATTCATTACGATTGTCACACAAAACATCAAGAAGGGTAACCGAATGCTTTCAATAGCATTAATGGATTTAAGTTATCAAGCATGGCAACAACGAGAAGTTATAGCAAAAACAAAAGGGGAGAAGGCTAGTACCAGAATGGTCATTCCCATGGCATTGATGCTGGTAGCTATATTGATTATGCTATTAACACCAGCTGTATTGTCACTGCGGATATAACTAATAGTATATAGGCTAGTTAATTAAGGCATACAACTAGTATAACAAAGATAAAAAGAGCTTCCAAAAATAAAAAGATGAAAGGAAAATATAATCTATTACCCGAAATAGGACAATTAGATTATAGGAGAGTATTATGTTACTAAACAGTTTAATATATAGGGTAAAACAATATATTAATAATGAAAAAGGATCTGGTGTCGTTGAGATAGCAATCATAATCGTCATACTAATTGTATTGGCTTTATTGTTCCAAACAGAGATTACAGCTGCACTTCATACAATAATTGATAAAATCACTACACAAATAGAAGGTATTAGCTGATGAAAAACACATGTGAGATTACCAATAAT
>JAQICP010000427.1 GCA_027858555.1 Vallitaleaceae bacterium | reverse complement strand
GCACTTTTTGACCTGCCCCAATCCGACCTTTGTCTCTAAGCCCTTTTAGTGCTGTTACAGCTGCCATTGGCACAGCTGCGGCTTGCTCGAAAGTCAAGTTAGTCGGCTTTATTGCAAATATCTCTTCTGTAGCAGTGGCATACTCGGCAAGGCCACCAAAGCTACAATTTGCCATATCACCATATACGGCGTCACCAACTTTGAAACTTTTCACCTCACTGCCAACCGCTTCAACAACCCCTGAAATATCTGCACCAAGTATCGTCTTTTTCGGTTTAAGCAACCCACCAGCCATTAATCGTACCAAAAACGGTTTCCCCGCTAACATATAACCATCTGCACAATTAATAGATGTAGCATGCACCTTGATCAGAACTTCATTAGCCTTTGGTATCGGCTTTGCGACTTCCTTCATTTCAAGTACTTCTGGACTCCCATATGTTGTATATACAACTGCTTTCATCTAACGCCTCCTATACTTCATAATCTCATTGATACTTAAATTCTATCATATTTTATAGGCGTATAATTGATATTTAGTATAGTTTTATAGATTGTTTAGCTATTTTTTAGAAATGCTCCGTGCTGTAAGTAAACAAACCAATCCAGGCCAGATTTTCGAAACAATCTAATTGATGAGCACTTGCCTTTGGGCAAAAAAAGAAGACCTTCTAGTCAACAGACCGAGTCTTCTCATTTCATAATATGTTAGATTATTTTTTTAATAGTCCAAAGCCGCCATATACTGGCTTAATATCATTTATCGTGATGACAATATTACTTTGATTATCCCTAAGTAACGATACAACTTCTTTAAGCCTTTTGCGTTTTACATTAAGTATAAGAACATGTCGCTTACAATTCATGCCACTTCCTTCAATGACCGTCACCGCATATCCTTTGCTTCGTATTTGATTAACCAAGGCTTCACCATCTTCATCTACTACAATGGCCTCGATTCTGACCGTACCAACACCTAGTTTTTCCTCGAAAACTGATCCAAAGTAATTACCTAATGAAAATCCTATTGCATAAACAATGAGTTTTACAGGATTCTCCATAATATCTGTAAGTACTGTTGACACCAATATCATCCATATGATTACTTCAAAGAAACCGATAGCTGCACCAAGTACACGTTCACCTCTGGTAATCAATACAATTCTGATTGTTGCTAAAGAAACTTCGAACATCTTCGCAAACAAGATGCCAACATAAAGTAAAATATCTAAAAATTCCAATTATCACACCAACCATAATATCTATAATTAAGTCCCTTCCAAGGTCATTAAAGCGGACTCGAGAACAGTATAACACAATCAAAACTAGAATACGTTCTAATTTCACCGACTTTACTAACATTGGTACTTGCGTAATCTTTGGATATCTTTTATTATGTGATTAATAGATGCAACTATATTTTACAAATTGGAGAGCTTTATGAAAATTATAAAATTTGCTGTTAATGAGGATTACTATTCCGATATGATTACCATGTGTTCCATGGATGACACCACCGTTAAAATGAAACTAGGTGTACTGCTATCTAATGATACCGATGATGTTGTTGATATCAAAGAATTCTTTCCACCAGATTATAATGATAAGTTAAGAACCGTTACACTCAAGATTAACGAAAATCTATATGATGGGATTACAAAAAAAGCTGATCAGTTAGCTGTTAAACCCAGCACATATGTTAAGTACCTGATCTATAGATTTCTTGCTAATAAGTAGAGATGCGTCGTTTAAGGAGGAAAATTTCAGTTTTTTTAATAAGCCCTTTCCTGATTAAGAAAAAAGCCGCTCATATTCACTTTGGCGGCTTTAATATAGAGTCTAGCTCCCTGATATTGAATACACATAAAAGAGAATAATTATTACAATTGGCAAAATGACGCTAACACCTATAATGATACGCATCAAGTTTTTCTTGAGTTTGTAATCGGCTTCAACCTGAATCATTTCAGCTTCTATTTCATCATGATCCATGTCCTTAGTTACTTCAGACCCATCACTCATTATTGTCTCATGACCATCTAAGGCTATACCTGCTACAATCTCCATAGCATCCTCATAATCTTCCTCACCTACTAAAATATTCACACCCTGCATACTTGAACCCATGTATATATTCATGTATTCACCTGATGAATCGTATGTTTTGTGAGCTGTTATATTACTTGAATCTAATATGGATATGATAATCTCTGCTTCCATATTATCACTTGCTACTGTCACTTTGCGTAATTGATTGTATTGAACTGTTGATTCTGTAGATTCATTCTTTTCTCCCATAGTACTCTCCTTAATTATGTCATTCGTTTGTGTGCCTACCGATTCAGATACTTCTCAAGCATTTCACCCAATTCAATTTCTTTATATGGCTTGCGTATGCTATCTGTAAAACCAAAATCCCTAGGTCTTGCTATAGTTGGGTCTTCAGAAAATCCACTTGAAACAAAAACCGGTGTATCAGGGAATATATCTTTAAATCCTCCGATTGTTTCTTTACCACCCATTCCACCTGGTATAGTCAAGTCAAAGATGGCCGCTCTAATCGAACCCCCTTGCGACTTAATAAGGGCGCTTTCCTCTAAGGCTTCTTCTCCATTTATTGATAGAAGAACCTGGTAACCCATTCGAATTAGCATCTTTGCTAGAATCTCTCTTATAAAATCTTCATCATCTATGATTAAAATAGTACCAAAGCCTTTATGTCTTCTAACAATTGTTATGTCATCAATTCCTTTTGAATTCTCAGTTGCAGGTAGATAGATATGAAAGGAACTGCCTTTTCCAATCTCAGATTCTACTTCTATATACCCATCATGTTTTTGAATAATTGAATAGCATGTAGCTAACCCTAGGCCATTGCCCTTTTGCTTTGTACTAAAGAATGGATCGAATATACTTTTTAGAGTCTCATGGCTTATGCCTTCACCTTCATCCTTAATGGTAATTTCGATATATTTGCCACTGGGTATTGGGATTGCTTCTTCATCACTTAAATACTTATTATTCGCGACTATAGTCACAGTTCCTCCAAGAGGCATAGCTTGCATGGCATTAATCAGCATATTATCTATTACTTGGCCTATTTGGTTTTCATCAAAATCACATAGCCAAAGGTCATCGGCTATTATAAAAGCACTATTGACATTGGTTCCAGACAAAACAAAGGCCGTATTATCCTTGATGAAATGACCTATCTGACCAGTCCTTCTTTTTGGTACACCGCCTTTTGAAAAAGTGAGTAACTGCTGAGTGAGATCTTTTGTTCTATCAAATACGGATAAAGCCTTATCCAAATATTTTGTAGCACTCTTATTGTCTTCGATTGCCATTTTAGCCATATCAATATACCCAAAAATGCCACCTAATAGATTATTGAAATCATGAGCAATTCCACCAGCTAATATACCGAGGGAATCTAGTTTATCAATTCTCTGCATATTACTTAACAATTTTTGTTTCTCTGTCATATCTCTAAATACAAGAACCATACCGATTATTTCACTGTCTTTATCTCGTACTGGTGCACCACTATCAGCGATAGCTCTTTCACTACCGTCTTTTGATATAAGTAATGTATGATTTGGTAATTCAATAATTCCCCCAGTTGTGAGTACTTTTTGAATAGGGTTCTCATAGGGCACCCTAGTACTTTCGTCGATAATATTAAAAACTGTAGTAATTGGCATGTCCATAGCTTCATCTTGGCTCCACCCAGTTAGCTTCTCAGCCATTCGGTTCATCATCAGCACATTACCTTCGATATCTGTCGTAATAACACCGTCACCAATACTACGTAAAGTGACAGCTAATTGTTCTTTTTCTTCAGCAATGGACTTTTCACTTGCAACAAGTTCTCTAAATAATAACTCTCTCGAACTTTCTATAGCAGGACCTAGTATGGCGCGGTAAAGTAGCACCACCCATATAACTTTAAAATAATGACCAAGAATATTAGAGAATCCATATACATTAACATAAGAACTAAACGACAATTCAGAGAAAATCTGAAATAAAATCGACATTAAAAGTAACTTCACCATGATTTTTGTAAATCTCTCTCTTTTTTTCCAAATAATAACCCCACTTAGTAATAATCCTATAGATATGATATATTCGCTGTTCACCTTGAACCTTGTGAGTCCAGTACCCTCTATAAAGGTATCAGGAAATATTTCGCTACCAAAAATAGACCATAATATAACCATTACAACTACGGTATAAATGATGATAATCTTAATTTTATTTACATGTATCGTTCGATTAATAAGGATTGCAGCTATGACAAATGAAACCATCTGCACATAACGAGCTGTAATCCATAATTGCGTAGATAAATTAGAATCAAAGCCCACAAAAATAGGCATGCCCTTATATGCCATTGCATGAACTAAATCAATGATTCCTATGAAGAAGAGACTAATGCCAATGAAGGATAGGAAGTTATTGTCTTTCAAATAGTTCCATAAGTATAGCACGATTATAAAAATCATAAGCGACGGCAACGCACTCATCACTTCAACTGTTGTGTGAAAGAGTAAGTAATTATAAGATTGAGCTAAATATAATATCACAAACGTAATACCCCATAAAACAATCCACAATATATAATTTCTCGTCAAATATTTAGTCATTCTACTCACTCTTCTCTTTAAGTCAAACACCTTTTTATCAGTACTTGTGTATTTTTTTTATTTTTCCTGCTTAATTTTCACTCAAAATATGCTAGTATCAAAATATACCCGCACTCAAACAAGCTAACATATCTTTTCTCATTATGGGCTGTAGTAGCTTAACTCCATTTGAAATTTCACCTTACAACAACATAGTTGGCATGGAATCTACCTCTGTTTACAGCTTTTATTCATCCACTTTTCTTGCTGAGATAAGTCAGATACAATGCTTTGAATTCGAACGAACTGCCATGACCAAAACAGGAACTCATTATCTTGACTTATTACTACAAGTCTTTATGCTATATATTATGTATTGATATTATTTTACACCAAATGAAGCCATAAATATTGCCTCAAGATCTGCCACAGTTGGTATTACCGGACAATTGGATATATTCCCTGCAAGTATTGCTTTTGCACTGAATGTTCGTATCTCTTCATTGGAAATCGGCTCTAATTCTCCGAATAATTTGCGCATCATATCGATATAGACATCCACTCTTCTGATATCCATTGCTTCTAAAACCCTAGCCACCAGTTTAGGTTCACCTTTTTCAGTAAATCGTAAAAATTCGCCTATTAGCAAGCCATTAGCTCGGCCATGATCAATCTGCTTATTATAAGTGAGCGCATAACCCATGGCGTGTACCGCAGTGGTACCGGTCTGTGCTATAACCATACCGGCGAGTGTAGATGCATAGAGGAACTTCTCCCGCATTTCAAGGGTGAATAGAGTAGAATCTTCTTCCTCTAGTACCTCCATCATAGTCGGTACACAGCCCATAATCATACGAATACTTCTTGTGGCCAAACTGTCTGAAATACCAGAAGCCTTTATAGATATCATACCTTCAACCGCATGGGAAAGTGCATCGATGGTCGTATTAACTGTATTAACTACTGAAAGACTCATCATATATTTTGCGTCTAATAATGCCACTTTTGGAAATATGAGATGTGTCTTAATACCGATTTTGGTCTCAAGTACATCGTTAGTGATAATGCTGTATTGGGTTACTTCCGAGCCCGTTCCAGCCGTTGTTGGAATTGCTATCAAAGGGAGTGCCTCTGTATAATTTCCTGAAAATAAGTTATCTTCTGATAAATTGCTACCAATGATAAGTGCCATGGCTTTTGCCGCATCTAGAGGTGAACCTCCGCCAATTGCGATAATAAAATCTACCGCATTATCTCTACCATAGTCAGCTCCTTCAAAAACACAACTAACCGTCGGATTACTCATGACCTGATCATAGATTAGATAATTAATACCTACTGCTTTCAGCACTTCTACCACATCTGCCTCAGCACCATTAATTTTTGCTGATGACTTGCCTGTTACAATCATTGCATTTTTACCATATGTGCTAAACATCTTACTGTTTTCTACTACACAATTATTCCCCATGATGACTCTTGTGGGCATAAAATAACTCTTTGACATCTAATACCTCCTATTACCTCTAGTATAATTCAACTTTATCTATTCATTTATCATATAACTTTTCTCATATATCTTCTAAATTCTAGCTTTGTAGTGCTTATATTAATTCACCTCTTCGGCCCCACTCTTCTTGCTCAAAAAAGGTCAGATAGACATTATCGGGTGATACCCCAATAGATGTCCGCAATAAATCACTTATTGCTTTATTGATGGATACTTTAGCTTTCCTTGTGGTGGCCTTATACATCTTCACTTCCACATAAGCACCGTGGGTTAAAGCTTCTCCACCAAAATACAGATCCACACCACCTATTAAACCAACCATTGTAACCGCTTCTGTTTTCCCAGGTATTAATGTTATAGCTTTACCAAGACCTGATTTTAGTGCTACTTTTTGATCTTCACTTAGTGTTACTGTCGTTTTAATCTCAATATATGGCATCGTATGCCTCACTTTCTAATGATTCGTATAATATTCAAAAAGACTTGTATATCTTGCCCGATTAAGACCCATATCAGAATAACCTACCCATGAAGCTGTGCGATATGCCACAATGCTTCCTGCTTCATTAAAATAGAACTCCACATCATCGTGAAAACTCATCTTTGAAGTTGTAAACACTGCGTGTATGTAGTTTGGTTCATTCACTATTATATCGGCGTTACCATAGCTTTCTATTGCATTTATTACAGCTAGCTTTGTTGATTCTAGATCTTCTTTAAATGGAAATGGCTCAACATGATAATCAGGATTATCCGATTGTGATGAAACTGCGTTGGGTGATTTTGGCACCTGCGCCAGCAACCCATCATGTACACCTAGGTTCTTTGGTGTGCGCATATTAGTAAAAATCATTTGTCCTATCATAAGTATTACTAATGCTAAAAATATATATAGAAATATCATAAGCTTTTTACCTCTTTTCTTCTTCATGTCCATACCTCCATTGCTACTACATTATAC
>JAQICP010000376.1 GCA_027858555.1 Vallitaleaceae bacterium | reverse complement strand
GTGACTATCTGTATAAAAAATACCCAGATATGCTTGAAGGTGAACTCACAAAGTTACGTGCAAGTATCGTATGTGAACCAACTTTGGCTTCGTTTGCTAAGAAAATAAAATTAGGTAATTTTATTTTGTTAGGAAAAGGAGAAGAAAATTCAGGAGGCAGGAAACGAGCGTCAGTCTTATCAGACACGGTTGAAGCAGTGATTGGTGCCATATATTTGGATGGCGGATTGGAAAAAGCTTGGGACTTTGTCGTTGAATTATTCCTTGAGAATCTTGATAACGCTAAATTGTTCGTAGATAGCAAAACTCATTTGCAAGAATTAATACAAAAATTCAGTGATCAACCTGTAGAATATATGATTGTTGATGAATTTGGACCAGATCACAATAAAGAATTTAAAGTTAGTGTTAATCATCTAGGCAAAACTATTGGTGAAGGTTTAGGGAGAAGTAAAAAAGCTGCTGAACAAAAAGCTGCATTTAACGCAATAAATAACTTGACGAGAAAAAGCTGATCAGTCAGTTTGTGTTTGTTTGGTAATACTATATAAAGAGGTAAGAATATGTATTTAAAAAGTATTGATATGTATGGATTCAAATCATTTGCTAATAAAATTGTATTTAAATTTGATGAAGGCATAACAGCAATTGTTGGTCCTAATGGCAGTGGTAAAAGTAATATTGCAGATGCAGTTAGATGGGTTCTAGGGGAACAAAGTGCCAAAAGTCTTCGTGGAAGCAGTATGAAAGACGTTATTTTCGCCGGAACTGAATCAAGAAGACCACTGGGTTATTGTCAAGTCGATTTAACGATTGATAATGCAGATAGAAAGATGGCCATATCATTTTCAGAAGTGACTGTTTCAAGACGCGTATATCGATCAGGCGAGAGCGAATTTTATATTAATGGTACTGCCTGTAGACTTAATGATGTACATGAATTATTCATGGATACAGGTGTAGGTAAAGAAGGTTATTCCATCATAGGACAGGGACAAATAGATAAGATTCTTTCAACAAAGCCAGATGATCGCCGGGGTTTATTTGACGAGGCGGCAGGGATTGTAAAATACAAAAAACGTAAAGATAATGCAGAAAAACAATTGGAAGAAGAAGAAGGCAATCTAATTAGAATAAATGATATAATTCGAGAATTATCCAGTCAAGAAGTAACACTTAAAGAACAATCTGAAACAGCGAAATTATATCTTGGGTTTAAAGAAGAACTTAAGAAAAACGAAGTCAATATCTATGTCAACGAAGTGAGTAGTATGGACAATAGAATTGCAGGATTAAGTGAGAAAGAGACCATTGTATGCGAACAAATTGATAATGCGACAAAAGAAAAAGCATCTCTTTCTGAAAAACAAGTGGATGTTATTAAAGAATCAGAAGATATTGATCACGAGATTAATGAAAATCAAGCAGCGTCAACTCAGATAGCTGTTGAAAAAGAAAAGCGTGAAAGCTCTGTTAAAATAGCCAAAGAACAGATTATCAATATAAAAACCAATATTGACAGGATTAATCTTGAAAATGAAACGCTTAAGAAAAAGGCAGGCGTTAAACAAGAAGAATTAGATGTATATGAAAAGCAGTTAATGACTGTGAAAACCGATACCAGTAAGCAACTTGAAGTTCTAGAGGATTACGAAAAATCATTACAAGAAAAAAACCATAGTATACAAACAAATGAAACCCTAATTGAAGAGATTCAGACGGATATGATTGAACGTCTTAACGATATATCTGCTACCAAAAGTAAAATTCTAAGATTTACAACCATTCTTGAAAATGTAATTCTTAGAATCGCCTTATTACAAGAACGCAAAAAAGATTTTGACTTGAATTTGAATCATATAAAAGAAAATGCAGTAGTAGGCCAAAACGAGTTAGATGTTTTGCAAGAAAAAAGAAAAGCATTTGAACTTGAAAAGGAAGAACTGAAATTAGAATTCACAGCTATTCTAAAAGAACGGGATATGGTTATTTTAGACCTGAACCTAGTGAAAGGTGAAGCTAATAAATACGAATCTAAACTGAAAGCTTTATCTGAAATTGCTGAGAGTTATGACGGGTATCAGTACTCAATCAAAAGCATCATGACCCTTAAATCTTCAGATAACGTCTTATCAAAAGGTATATTAGGCGTTGTAGCAGATCTGATTGATGTGGATAAGACTTATGAAAAGGCCATAGAAATCGCACTGGGTAGCAATATCCAAAATGTTGTAACGGATAATGAAGAAACGGCTAAAAAATTAATTAAATATTTGAAAGACAATAAATTTGGACGTGCCACATTTTTACCGATAACAGCTATTAGGGCGCAATCACCAAGTCCGCTTATAGATCAAGCTGAACCAGGTTTTCTTGGGTATGGTAATAAAGTGGTTTCCTTTGATAAAAACTATAACAACATTATAGATTATTTGCTTGGGCGTATCGGTATCGTAAAGGATCTAGAAGCCGGCATCAAAATATCCAAGAAATATAAGTCAAGAGTCAGACTCGTTACACTCGCAGGCGAAGTCATTAATCCTGGAGGATCAATGACAGGCGGAGCATTCAAAAATGCAGGGAATCAACTCCTATCTAGAAAGCGACAGATTGAAGAGTTAGAGGCCGCTATTAAAAAAGCCCACAAAGAAATTGCTGGTAAAGAGAAAATACATAATGAACAAGTCAAGAAAATTGACGCTATTAACATCAAGCAAAGCAACTTAGGTGAAGAAGAACAAAAGCAGTCAATTGAGTTCAATAGATTGGCTATTGAGTTAAAGCAATATGAAAATGATTATGAAAAGCAATAATTGGAACTTATAGCCTTCAAGGATGAATTAGAGCAATTATTAGATCAAGAACTAACATTAAACAAAAATGTGATGGAGCTTGAGGAAACTTTAGGCGGTACAGAAGGCGAGAATAAGGAACAAGAAGACCAAGTGAAGGTTCTACTTGAAGCTATTTCTAGCGAAAAAATCACCAAAGAATCTATAAGTGAGACTCTAACAACATTAAAAGTTAAAGCATCAACCTCACAGGCAGAACTAAATTACGTTAAAGAGAATCGAGAACGCGTAGTAAGAGAGCTAGATGAGCTGAACGTTCTGATGATTAGTAATAATGAGCATATTATAAAAAGTGAAGCTGACATCAATGAAAAATCATTGAGTATTGAAAAATTACTTGAAGCGTCTAATGATTCAGACCAGACCATCAAAGAAAAAGAATTATACCTAAAATCACTGAATGATAAGAAGCACCTACTTGCTAATGAACGAGAATCATTATATAAAAAAAGGGAAATTATTAGTGATGAGGTCAATCAACTAGACAAGGAGTTACTACGCCTTCAGAATCAAAAAGGTTCCATAGAAAACACAAAGAATGATCAAGCCACTTATATGTGGAATGAATATGAAATCACCATTAATAATGCAGCAGGCTATCAAGACGAAAACTTAGGCACATTAACAGAAATGCGAAAAGCTATCAAGGACCTAAGAACCAATATTAGAGATTTGGGTCCTGTTAATGTGAATTCAATTGAAGAATATAAAGCCGTAAGTGAACGATATGAATTTTTATCAGCTCAAAGAGATGACCTAATAGAATCAAAAGAAAAAATCATAGGTGTTATCGAAGAGCTTAAATCGGATATGGAGATTCTATTTCGTCAGAAATTCAAAGAAATCAGTAAAAAGTTTACAGAGGTATTTAAAGAATTATTTGGCGGTGGTAAAGCGTTTTTAGAATTGGTCGAGGGTGATGATATACTTGAAGCAGGTATTGAAATTATCGCGCAACCACCTGGGAAAAAATTACAAACTATGGCTTTATTATCTGGTGGTGAAAAAGCATTTACCGCAATTTCCCTATTATTTGCAATACAAAGCTTAAAGCCTTCGCCATTTTGTGTGCTAGATGAGATTGAAGCTGCATTAGATGATGCAAATGTTATACGCTTTGCCAATTATTTGCGGAAATTAACAGCCAATAGTCAGTTTATCATCATAACCCATAGGAAAGGCACCATGGAGATTGCCGATGCCTTATACGGCATTACAATGCAAGAGAAGGGCATCTCTACCCAAGTGTCTGTTAAGTTGTTAGAAAATAGTATGCTAGAGTAAATAGAAAGAGGTTACAATGGAAGAAAAGAAAGGGTTGTTTGGCAAATTATTTAGTGGCCTCACAAAAACTCGTATTCAGATTATGGGCGGCATCAATCATGTGCTAAGTGCTTTTAGCAGTATTGATGATGACTTTTATGAAGAACTAGAGGAAGCTTTAATCATGGCAGATATTGGTGTGAATACATCAATGCGAATTATAGAGGATCTCAAGATTCGAGTTAAAGAGGAAAACATTAAAGATCCCATGTCAATAAAGGGTTTATTGAAAGAAGAGATTGAAAGCATTATGATGGTAGGAGAGGATCAATATGATTTTATTGATAAGAAGACCATTCTACTTTTGATTGGCGTAAACGGTGTAGGAAAAACGACGACAATCGGGAAATTAGCTAATCAATACCGATTAGCCGGTAAAAAAGTAATCTTGGCAGCAGCAGACACATTCAGAGCTGGAGCCATAGAACAATTGAAGGAATGGGCTAGTAGAAGTAAAGTATCCATTATTTCAGGCCAGGAACAGTCAGACCCAGCAGCGGTTATATACGACGCCATAGCTTCAGCAAAATCAAAGAATGCGGATATATTGATATGTGATACAGCGGGCAGGTTGCATAATAAGAAAAATCTGATGGATGAATTACAAAAAATATTCAGGATTATTAATAGAGATTATCCAGAGGCGCATAAAGAAGTGTTTATTGTTCTTGATAGCACCACGGGCCAAAATGCATTACAACAAGCCAGACAATTCAAAGAATCAGCAGATATCACCGGTATTGTGCTGACTAAACTAGATGGGACTGCAAAGGGTGGTATATCTATTGCTATTTCCAATGAATTAGGTATCCCGGTCAAGTACATAGGTGTAGGTGAAGGCATTGATGATTTGCAGAAATTCAATGCTAGCGAGTTTGTTGCCGCCCTTTTTGAATAAGTATTGACTAGTAAAGAATTACCGACAGTATAAACATTTGTATAAAATAATAATTAGAAATTTGATTGAACATAAGCTATTGACAAGTACCATATTCTAACGTATAATATCCTCTGTAAAGCAAATGAGCTTGACAGGGGATGTTTTTATGGATAAGATATTTGAGCGAACCCTTTTATATGATTTTTACGGTGAGCTATTAACTGAAAAGCAAAAACAATTATTTGAACTCTATTACCTTGATGATCTTTCTTGAGCAGAGATATCAGCGC
>JAQICP010000370.1 GCA_027858555.1 Vallitaleaceae bacterium | reverse complement strand
ATTATATTAAGTACGAGGGTCACAGAAAGTGTTGGCATCAATAATGGAACTGTAATCTTGAAAAACTTTTGTATGCCGTTTGCGCCATCTATATTAGCTGCTTCATAATATGTCTCCGGTATGGTCATCAACCCAGCTATAATAATCGTCATGATATAGCCGGTTCCTTTCCATATGTCGACACCCATCACAGAATAAAAAGCTATTTTAGGATCTACAAGCCATTTTTGTGTCCAAGATTCTAGTCCGATATTTTGTAAAAACAAATTAATAAACCCTTGTGTAGGATTCAAAAGCGACTTAAATATAATACCAATAATCAGTAGCGATAAAATGGAAGGCATAAACATCATTGCCCTGTGAAAATTCAACGCTTTTATTCTTTTAGTTAGTAAGACCCCAAAGAATAGTCCTAAACATGTTTTGAAAAAAGTTGTTACTACAGTAAACTGAACAGTATTAAGAAGGTATTTGGCATAGTGTTCATTTTCAGCAAATACTGTTTTGAAGTTTTCTAATCCAATAAAATGTATTTCCTTGCTGTAACTTGACCAATCTGTGAATGAGTAGCCAATTCCAATAAGTCCAGGCAAAAAAAAGAACAAGATATACATAACTAATGCACCTATAACAAAGTAAAAAGGATATGCTTTCTTTGCATTCATCTGTAAGACCTCCTATTAATTACAGCATGTAGACAATTGTCTACATGCTGTTTTTTAATGTTATTCTGCCCAAGCTGGATCGCCAGCTGCATCTGCTTGATCTGCTCTTCTCTTGTCAACAGCTGCTAGTACATCTGCTGGTGTACTTACATCCAACAATAAAGACGTTATATCAGAACTAGTATCCATCCACTGTGGATTGATATAAGTAACTGCTGTTTGAAGTACAGTTCCGCTATTTGTGTAACTGTCAAAAATTTGATTGATATTATCTGTATATTTTGTCTTTAATCCCGCAAATGGAAGGTTTGAATATCTTGCTGAATTATCTAATATGTATTGTAAATTATCTGTTCTAACAACAAAATCCATGTATAACTTAGCTGCTTCAATATTTTCTGAACCTGAATAGATAAAGCGTGAAGGACCTGCTGGATTAAGGTTTATAGTTTGATTATCAAGTAATGGGATAACAAAGAATCCGATATCCTCTTCTTTTAAATCAAGACCTTGTGCTTCTACTTCTGTTCCAAAGCTTATTGCTCCTAAAGCCATTGCATAGTCACCACTTGCTACAGCACTTGGCATATTAGCAAATTGATTAGACATGTAATCTTCACCCCAGTAACCTAAATCAACCATTTCTTTGATTTGCTCAAGCGCTTTTTCAGGTCCTGTAAAGTCTGCAAGTGTTTTTTCGTTATTATTTAATGCTTCTACCATCCCTGGTTCTAGCACTTCATATTGTGGTCCAACCTCATGCCACCACAAACTATGATGCCAACCGTCAGCTACACATTCATAGACTGGTGTAATACCTGAATCCAAGATTGCTTGACAATTAGATTTGAACTCATCATATGTCTTTGGAACGCTTAAGCCTAAATCTGCATATATTTTTTTGTTATAAGCTACTGACCAAACACTATATACATCTGATACTGTTTGTCCGTATAATACGCCGTCAACTGATACTTGTTCTGCAACTAATTTGTCAAAATCTGCAGCCCATGCTTCGTCTGTTAATGGCACACCATTTTCAGTAATATTAAGCTGTGATTGGATGTCAAACTTACCACTTTGGCTCATAAAGATATCAAGAGCTTCATTGCTGTTAAGTTTTGTCAATAATACATTAAAGTATTGATCAGAAGGTATAATCTGATAATCAACTTGAATGCCTGTTTCTTCTTCAAATTTTAAGCCTAATTCTATTTCTGCTTCTTGAATCCAGTCTTGACTAGCCATGATTGTTAACACTTTCGTGTCAATTTCTGCTGGGGCACTAGTGTCCGCTGCTGGCTCAGTATCTGTAGTAGTTGCTGCTGGCTCATTTACAGCTGTGTCGCCAGCTTCTTCTTTAGTGCTACATCCTACAAATAAAGTTACAAGTAGTGAAAGCACTAATAGTATAACAATCCCTTTTTGCTTCATAAAAAAAATCCTCCTATAATTTTGATTGCTTAGTTTCTAACATTGCTACAACTCCATCATAACCCTAATAATATTATAATTGAATGCTCTATCTATTTCAAAATATGTCATTTTTTAACTAACATGCCTTCTTTTTTATACAGATTTATAGAGATTCCTCTTAATAAGGCAATTAACTAGCATTGCAATAAAGTACTTTTAATATATGTTCAACAGTTGAAATCTGGCGTCAAATATAGCATCTTACAAACATAATCTTTCATAGTAGCATACCTTATTCTGTTTTAAAACCTTCAATACTTTCATTCAATTTCTTAATCACCACACCTAATTTAAGCGCCATCTGAGCTAATAGTTCTGCTGATACATTCTGTTCTTCCCCTGTCGCTAAAACTTGTTGTATTGCAGCGGAGGATTCCTCAGCTATGCTTGCAATAGACGTAGTCGCATCAATGGCTTCGTCTTGAATCGTCTCAAGACCAGACATCATCTTATGAACTTTATCAATTTCCAAACTAATTTCTTCCATATCCCTAACAATCACTTTGAAAGTCTCATCTGTATGCCTAACTGCCTCTTCTTGTTTAGAAAAAATACTAGAGCCCTCTTCAATCATACGCTCGGTATTTGTTGTAGCCTTGTAAATACCGCCCACTATTTCAGAAATGCTTTTAGTTGCCATACTTGATTGTTCCGCTAACTTACGAACTTCATCTGCAACTACTGCAAATCCTTTTCCTGCATCTCCAGCTCTTGCGGCTTCAATTGCTGCATTTAACGCTAATAAGTTTGTTTGATCACTAATTCCAGCAATAAGGTTAACGATGTCTAGTATCTCTTTAAATTGCTTAACTAAACCTTTAATATCCACTCTGATATCATCTGTTAACTTTATGGTATCAGCTGTTGAATTGTTCAAAGCTTCAATGGTTATATTCGCCCTCGTACTAACCTCTTTTGTTCTAGTAGTTGCTTCAATGACTGAAACGAATGTGTTCTCCGTCTCCTTCATTTTTGAAGTAAGTTCTTTAATGACGTCCGTGACCTTCTCGGCATCTTTAGCTTGTTCAATTGCGCCAGTAGCAATAGCACCAACTGCCAACATAATTTCTTTTGATGCTTCCGCTGATTGCCTAGCTATGATATTTAGATTTTTTGTATCCACTGTTACTTCCGAGGAAATAATACTCGTTCCTTTTATAAGACCACCAATATTATTAATCATCTGGTTAAAGCTATGTGATAATTGTCCGATTTCATATCGACCTTGGATTGTTGACTTAGTTGTCAGATCTCCTTGTTCCATTTTCTTCAATAGATTCTTGTTCGGATAATTCTTGGGAGCTTATCACTTCATTTTCTTTAACAAACATAATGCTATTGATATAATCGTTAGATATCTGCATGGAAACAAACATGGGCTCAATCACATCTAGTCGATCTTTTCCTAAATAGTAAACATCATCATAGTCATCTTCATTTTTTGCGACAACACTTAATACATCTAGGTCTGTAACAATGAGTTTTGAGGTTGTTTCTATGGTACTTAATTTCATATCCACAATTTCAGATATCTTCCCAGTCAAGCTAACATTAGAGGTCTGTACCTCATCTAGAATTCCTCTTTGAGCAAGAGTAAGTATTATAAGTGCAACAACCAAAACTGGAATAGCCCCAATTAGAATATGAGATGTAATTAATTTTACGAATATTGAAGCTTTTTCATTCTTCTGTTTTTCATGACCTTTAACTCCAATTTTTTTCTTGATTTTTCCTTGTCTTTTTGGTGCCTCTTTTACTTCTGATTCATCTGCCCTTATAAAACGTTTCATAAAAATTACTCCCTTCTTTTAACTTCTCTCAATATAACATTGCCAGTTTCTATTCCTCTTTGTAAAACTTGTCTACTTCATTTTTCAATTGGAGGATGTTTCTATATCTAGTTGGATTACCTTCTAATAAATCATTGGCATAAAACAGCATAAATAAACATCAATTAATTATGATTTTCTAAAAGTACTGAGCATTTTACTATGGTGAATAAAGAAAAGTATATCTTCTTGATTTAAGAGATGACGAAACCCTCATCCAGAAATTTTGAGCTACTTGTAAACCTGTCAAATTATTAAATGACAGAAATTGCAACTTGTATAACTGATGATATCAGCAGAATATTTGTAAGCCAGAATAATGATAAAGGGCTCAGAATTGTTTTTGATGAGGCAACCCAATTCATCTTGAAAGACTATATGAGGATTCCTCAGATATATTCGATAATAGGTTATAAGTACATAACATAATTTGACAACCTGACACAAATAAAATAAAATAAGTATGCGATACTATTAAATTATAACTACAATAACTTTACAACTGAATGTTCCAATTATATATAATATGTCATTTCTTAACTTGGTGATTTATGAAGAGGTCTTGGAAAATTAAAAACTTAATTACTACAACCCTTGCTCTGATGTCTACAATCATAGTTTCTATTTTCCTTGTTTTTATAGCCAACTATCAAATAAGCATTCAAAAAGAAAACTTATTTACAGATTTAAATCAGCTATCAGACACTGTTATATATAGTATTACTTCTGAATTTGATAAAATGAATCAAGCATCATTAAGTATACTTTATTCTACTACTATTCGTGATAGCTTTCGAAACTATGTCGATCTGCAAACTGGCACATCTGTATCAACTACCAGTAGCGATTTATATAATAACTCTAAAACCCTTAGTGACATGGTCTATTCAATTCTAACAGGTAAAGGTGCTTTCTCTAAAATTGTACTATACGATCCTACTCTAGGCTCTTATACTTTTGGTTCAAATACTGCTTATAGTAATGCTTCAATAAAGGATAAATTGTGGTATGAACAGATTCTTGACAACTCCAGTCGCGTCATAACTTCTCCTTACAAAGACCCTGAATTCTCATCAGAAACAACCTATAATACCGACAGAGAGTATATATCACTTATTCGTCCATACTATTCAGATTATAATACAGTTGAAGGGTATGTTGAAATTGTTCAAAATTATGATGTCATTTTTGATGTACTAAATTCTATTGAGTATGACCCAATTTATAAAATTGTCATACTTGACAACAACTATAATTCAGTTAACCATGTGGACCAATACAACCATTCCTATGAAGATTATGTTAATTATTTGTTGACATCGTCTCTTGATAATAATATGACAGAATATAATAGCAGTTACAAAGCGGCTGATATATTACACCTAAAAGACTTCGATCAGTATGATTATAAATGTATGATTATTGTGGATAAAGACACCTTATACCAGCCTATCTATGAGTACCTAAAAAAATTCCTTATATTGAGTTTAATCATTATTATTGGTGTAATTCTATTGTCTCTTTTTATCTCTAAATCCATTACAGAACCGATTTACCATCTATATACTACCATCAAAAATGCAGATATTACTGATAAAAACGCCCTTGCTGATACTACCATTACAACTAATATCCTTGAGCTCAATGCACTATGGGTAGCCCTAGTCAATTCTCATTCAAAGCTCAGAGAATCTATGAATCAGTTGATTATGGTTGAACAGCGAGAAGTCCAATCGAAGATGATTGCCTTACAATCTCAAATGAACCCTCACTTTCTATACAATTCCCTCTCTGTTCTTGATTCAATTATTGATAAAGGACAAATAGCTAATGCTAAAACATTTTGTATGAACCTTTCTTCTATGCTCCGATATGTTTCATCCACTGGAGAACCTCTGGTTTATCTTGAGGAAGAATTGGAACAAACACATACTTACCTGGAGTGTATGACTTTCCGTTATGGTGATGATTTGTCGTTTAATTTTAATATCCCAGATACTATGTTGAACTTTCTTATTCCCAAACTCACAGTACAAGCTCTTATTGAAAATGCCATAAAATATGCAACACTTAAGCATGCACCATGGCATATAAATATTAGATCATTTATAGACAATAATTATTGGTACATCGAAGTATCTGATAATGGTTTTGGTTTTGATGAAAAGATTATTAAAAAATTAGAAGATAATATGGAATTGATAAAAAGCGGCAGCTTCATACCTCACCAATCTTTGGATGGCATGGGATTACTAAACT